>JAQBOY010000421.1 GCA_028287805.1 Mucilaginibacter sp. | reverse complement strand
ACGGCCATGCTGTTCCGCAACCTGGCCAGCATGGATGCCGAAGAATCGATCCGGGGCAACCCGATTGACGGGGTGGTGCTGTTAACCGGCTGTGATAAAACCACGCCTTCCACCCTGATGGGGGCGGCCAGTGTGGATCTGCCCACCATCGTGGTCCAGGGCGGGCCGATGCTGAACGGCAAGTACCAGGGCCATGACCTGGGCTCGGGCACCAGCGTATGGAAACTGACCGACGATCTGAAGACCGGCAAGATCTCCTATACCGAATACGCGGAAGCGGAAAGCTGCATGTCGCGCAGCCCGGGGCATTGCATGACCATGGGCACGGCCTCCACGATGGCCTGCATGGTCGAATCCCTGGGGATGAGCTTAAGCGGCGGAGCAGCCATCCCGGCAGTGGATGCCCGCCGGAAAAGGCTGGCCCAGCTTTCGGGAAGAAGGATCGTAGAGATGGTGAAGGAAGACCTGCGCATCTCCAAAATACTAACCCGGGAGGCTTTTGAGAACGCCATTAAGGTCAACGCGGCCATTGGCGGCTCCTCCAATTTTATTATTCACCTGACCGCTATCGCGGGCCGCATCGGCGTGGAGCTGAACATTGAAGACTTTGACCGCATCGGCAGCACCATGCCGCTGCTGCTGAACCTGATGCCCTCGGGCAAGTTCCTGATGGAAGACTTTTATTATGCGGGCGGGGTACCGGCCATTCTCCGCCAGCTGCAGCCCGAACTGCATATGGATACGCTGACGGTGAGCGGCCAATCGCATCAGGAAAACATTGCAGGGGCGGGAACGATCTATAATGAGGAAGTGATCTATACGATGGACAAGCCCCTGCTGCCGGAAGCCGGCATCGTGGTGCTGAAAGGGAACCTGGCGTTAAACGGGGCGGTGATCAAGCCCTCGGCGGCTACCCCCAGCCTGATGCAGCACCGGGGCAGGGCGGTGGTGTTTGAAAACATTGAAGATTACCATACCCGGGTGGATGACCCGGAGCTGGATATTGATGAAACCTGTGTGATGGTGTTAAAAAGCGTGGGCCCGGTGGGCTACCCGGGAATGCCGGAGGTAGGCAATATGGTGCTGCCCAAAAAACTGCTGGATAAGGGGGTGATCGATATGGTCCGGATCTCGGACGGCCGGATGAGCGGCACGGCCTATGGTACGGTGATCCTGCATGTATCGCCCGAGTCGGCGATCGGGGGCAACCTGGGGCTGGTGGAGAACGGGGACATCATCGAGCTGGATGTGGCCGGTAAACGCCTGCATCTGGAAGTGAACGAAGAAGAGCTGGCCGCCCGCAGAAGCAACTGGAAGCAGCCCGCCTTAGCCTCCCAGCGCGGCTATGTGAACTTATATGTTAAGCATGTGCAGCAGGCCGATAAAGGCGCTGACCTGGATTTCCTGGTAGGGAACTCCGGATCTAAAGTAACCCGCGACTCCCATTAAACTATTCATATGAGCCTGATAATCCTGTTTCTTTGTATAATCACCCTCATCCTGTTAATTACATGGGCGAGGATTAATACATTTTTAGCTTTTTTAATAGTGTCTACCATGGCGGCCCTGTTATTGGGTATGCCTTTAAATAAAATCTCAGTTTCAGTAAATAAAGGACTGGGAGATACACTGGGTTCGCTGGTTATTATTATTGTTCTGGGCGCTATGCTGGGCAAATTAGTTGCAGCGAGCGGGGCAGCACAAAAAATAGCTACGGTTTTAAAAAGAATATTTGGATACAAATATGTAACCTGGGCAATGAGCTTAACCGGATTTATTGTAGGCATACCTTTGTTTTACAATGTTGGGTTTGTTTTATTGGTACCTATTATCTTTTCGGTGGCTTATAACTATAAGCTGCCATTGGTATATGTAGGTTTGCCTATGCTGGCCTCTCTTTCGGTAATGCATGGTTTTGTTCCTCCTCACCCATCGCCCATGGCTCTGCTTGTGCAGTTTCATGCCGACCTGACCAAAACTTTTTTATACGGGATACTTATAGCCATCCCTGCTATAGTTATTGCCGGCCCTCTTTTTGCCAAAACATTAAGAAATATGCAATCAACTAATGTGATTGCTTTTACTATACAGGAATTAAAGGATGACGAGCTTCCGGGTATTGGCAATAGTATCATTTCCTCGCTTTTACCGGTTCTAATTATCGGGATAACATCCCTCATATCAAGAATATTCAGCGATAATATAGCGGTAAAAAGCGTAGCCGATTTTTTAGGCGAACCCAACATTGCAATGATCGAAACCATTGTTATTGCTACTTATACCTTAGGCATTTTAATGGGCAAAAAATTAACCGCTATAATGAATATATATACCGATGCCGTAAAAGATATAGCTATGATTCTGCTTATTATAGGAAGCGCGGGTATACTAAAACAAATTTTTATTGATAGCGGAATAAGCAGCCAGCTTGCTGCGATTTTACAGCAAGTAAATTTGCCTCCCTTATTATTGGCATGGCTGATAACCGCTATTTTACGGCTATGTTTAGGTTCGGCAACAGTAGCGGGCTTAACAGCAGCAGGTATTGTTTACCCGCTAATGCTGCACAGCAGTGTTGACCCCACCCTAATGGTGCTTTCGATAGGCGCAGGCAGTTTGTTTTGCTCACATGTAAATGACACATCATTTTGGTTGTATAAAGAATATTTTGGTTTGACTATGAAGCAAACCTTTCTTTCCTGGTCATTAATGGAAACACTGGTATCTGTTATTGGTCTTATTGGTGTGTTATGCATTAGTATACTGCACATATAGATATTTAATTCAGGTAACTATAATGAGGCTTTTTTATTAAGCACACTTTCTTATCTTCGGTTATGAAACATAAAATACTATACGTTTTAAGTACTATACAAATGGTGCTTATTCTAAACTCAAACAGCATGGCACAAGACCATAGAATATATCGTATAGCACAAATTCACCTTCAACCCACACAACTGGACAAATATAATGCAGCATTAAAAGAGCAAATGACTACTGCTATTAGTGTTGAACCGGGAGTATTAAGCTATTATGCTGTATCGGATAAAAAAAACTCATCGCACATTACTATATTCGAGATATACGCTGATTCAGCCGCTTATAATGCTCACATACAGTCACCCCACTTTAAAAAATATAAGGAAACCGTAAAAGATATGGTGAAGTCTTTGGAACTTGAAGATGTTGATGTAATTGGGGTTGCAAAAAAACCAGGAATGTAAAAATAGTTTGTCCCAACTTGTATATCGTTACCTTAATTTAATTAAATATTAAAATACTGGTTTCTAATGTAATTTTTGACAAAAATGAAGATTACACCTATATCGTTTTAGTAATTCATTATGGGTAAGTGGTCGTTTTTTAATTAATTTGTGATAATTTTACATAGAGCCGGAGCTTATGCAAAAAAACATACAGTGCATTATACATACGATGAACAAGCCTGAAAAAGAAGTTACTATTTATGATATAGCTAAAAAATTAAATATTTCAGCCGCTACAGTAAGCCGCGGATTACAAGACCGCGCAGGCACCAATAAAGATACTAAAAAAAGAATTCTGGATGCTGCAGCTGAAATGGGCTATCATTCCAACTCATTCGCCAGTAAGCTTCGCAATAAAAGAAGCAATATTATTGGCGTAATTGTACCAAGGCTAAATAGTGTTTTCATGTCGCAGGTTATTGCCGGCATTGAAAAGGAAGTTAGCAATGCCAACTTTACGCTCATTATTAGCCAGTCTCTTGAAAATATGAAAAAAGAGGCCGGTAGTGCAGCCGCTATGTATAGTAACCGGGTTGACGGATTACTGGTTTCACTGGCTTATGACACTAAAAGCATTGAACATTTTGAAAATTTTATAAAACGTGGTACACCTGTTGTATTTTTTGACCGCGTTTATGAAGACAAAAAACATGCTGCAATTTATATAGATAATTATAAAGCCGCTTATGAGGTTACTACTCACCTTATTGAGCAGGGGTGTAAAAGAATAGTTCATCTTACAGGTAATCAAATGCAAAATGTTTATGCTGATAGGTTTAAAGGATATAAGCAGGCCTTAACTGATCATCAGATTCCCTTTAATGAAGACATGGTAATTATAAGCGGATTAAGCTCCGCTGATGGAGCTATTGCGGCCGAACAAATTTTAAAAATGAAACCATTGCCCGATGGTGTATTCGCTGCTAATGATCAGTGTGTGATATCCTGTATGCAGGTATTAAAAAAAGAAGGTTTAAAAATTCCGGAAGATATAGCGGTTGCAGGTTTTAATAATGATCCGGTAAGTTGTATTATTGAGCCCAATTTAACTACTATAAATTACAAAGGATATGAAATGGGACAAGTTGCCGCAAAATTGCTTATGGAACTAATGTACAAAAAAGGGGCACACTCCGCTGAGAATGTGGTATTAAATTATGAACTGATCATCAGGGAATCTTCATTAAGAAACGGTAAAAAAAGCTAATTTCGCTATTATCGCTAAAACCAGAAAGCATTATTTACCAAAAGCATGATTGCCTTACGGTATTTTTAGAAGAACCTGCTGCCAGGAAACACTATAAAGTTTACTTATTACTCAATATTTGAGGCAATAACAAGGTATATCTTCACCTTATAACGCAATGTATATATATAATTAAATAGTTATACTATATTTAACTTGTTTTGTACCTTCCTTGCTAAATAATAAGTTATAGCAATAAATACATCAGCTAAATAAATTGATGAAAGCCTTTTTATTTTATATTAACATGCAATCTTACTCATTAAATAAAGACTTCAACCATCTGTAAAAGCCGCAGTTCGAATACGTATTAAAATGGAGGATAGTTTAAATAAAGAAAAACCTGAAGTACGGCTCAGGGCATTCAGGGCGATAGATGAACCCGAAACCTGTGCACTTTTTATTGAAGGCCATACACGTGTTTTAACAAGCATTGGTGTTACCAAGGTATCCTACAGTAAAAATGAGTGGGTCAATAATCCTGCTGCATTTGTAATGGTTGTTGAATCATTAGACAGAACACGTGTATATGGTGGAGCACGCGTGCATGTGGCAGGAGGAACTGAACCATTGCCAATTGAGCAAGCTACGGGCAGTATGGATAAAGGAATATTCGACCTGGTTTGGAAATATGCACAGCAAGGGACAGGCGAGCTTTGCGGTTTATGGAATTCACGAGAAATAGCTGGATATGGAATTGGTAGTATTTTTTTAATTCGAACAGCAGTGGCTATTTCCTATCAAATAGGCATACAATCTCTTTTTGCGTTATGTGCACCATATACTATACCACCAGGAGAAGCTGTTGGTATGGAAAAAGAAAAAAGCATAGGTAATAATGGAACATTCTACTACCCTAAATTAGATCTTGTTGCTACTACTATGGTATTAAAAGACGTACCAACCTTAACTCAAGCTTATGAAGAGGATAAGAATGCCATCTTCAAAATACGTGAAAACTTAAATATAACTCGTGTTGAAATACTCAGAAAAAAAGAAATAACTATTCATTATGAAATCAAAATCCCTAATATTGATCAATGGGATTTAAAGCAAACTATTATTAACGCCGAAAAAATATTATTAGGTTCTAAAGTAAGCCATAATGATTGGGACTTTATTTAATTTAATGCATTTAACTAACTAACAATACCTTAACTATTTTCGCAACACGCAATCACTAAAAAATATTTATGAAGAACCTAGCAAGCCTGCTGGCAAGCGCTGAAGAATTAAAACATATTTATCTTCCGGTTATATTGCGTTTAAATAATCCAGCAGATAAGCAAACATTTAATGAATTATTAAAAGAGGAAAAAGTTTCATTTGTGCATGACGAAATGTATAGTCAGTTACAGGAACTTATAAAGTGTGAAAACCCATCAGTAAGAATTGAACCGAATGATTATCCATCTCTTATTACCGATCACCTTAAAGGGCAGGATATTACTGAGTACGGCGTATGGGTTTACTACCCCTGGAGCCGGCGGCTTGTACATTTACTTGACGAGGAGGAATTTATTGAAGTGCGCACAAACCGTAATCACAATAAAATAACAAGAGATGAGCAACAGCTATTAAGAAGTAAAAAAATTGGTGTTGTAGGTTTGTCAGTAGGTCAGTCTATTGCATTAACCATGGTTATGGAACGAATATGCGGCGAAATAAGATTGGCTGATTTTGACACTGCCGAACTGAGTAATTTGAACAGAATACGCACCGGGCTACAAAACATGGGTATAAATAAAACCATAATAGCTGCCCGCGAAATCATGGAAATTGATCCTTTTATTAAAGTAAAGATTTTTA
>JAQBOY010000403.1 GCA_028287805.1 Mucilaginibacter sp. | reverse complement strand
GCAACATGGCCGTTTGAACGTGTTAAAACTACGGTTGGGCGATAGTATTTTTCAGTTAACCGCGAAGCCACAATACCTATAACTCCCTTATGCCAGTTCTCATTATATACAACGGTAGATTTACGGCCTATCAATATGTCATCCTTACCAATCATGTCCAATGCTTCATCCGTAATTTTCAGATCGTGTCCTTTTCGCTCCGTGTTTTTTATGTTGATCAGATCGCCTTTTATTTGAGCGGCGGCATCGCTACAGGCAATTAATAACTCAACGGCATGTTTGGCATCATCAATACGGCCGGCAGCATTAATGCGCGGCCCCAGTAAAAATACAATGTCTGATATGGTATAATTTGTTGTCCTGCCCGCAACCTCCATTAGTTTTTTAATACCAATGCAAGGGTTGTTATTTATTTGTTGGAGGCCAAGAAATGCTAAAGCCCGGTTTTCGCCGGTTATGGGTACAATGTCACAGGCAATACTTACTGCCACCAAATCAAAATAGCAGCTTACTTCTTCAAATGGAATATTGTTTTTTTCGGCGTAAGCCTGCGCAAGCTTAAAGCCAATGCCACACCCGGATAGCTCTTTATAAGGATAACCACAATCTGAACGCTTAGGGTCAAGTACGGCCACAGCCTCCGGCAAATCATTCCCCGGAGTATGATGATCGCAAATAATAAAATCAACACCTTTATTGTTGGCATAAGCCACTTTATCAACTGATTTTATGCCGCAATCCAATGCTATGATCAATGTAAAGCCATTTTCGGCAGCATAGTCAATTCCTTGTGCAGATATGCCATAGCCTTCTATATATCTGTCAGGTATATAATATTCAATGTGCTGATGGTGCTTCTTGAAAAAGCTATATACTACAGCTACAGCTGTGGTGCCATCCACATCATAATCACCATAGATCAGTATTTTTTCACCGTTTTTAATGGCATCCTCAATACGCAGGATGGCTTTTTCCATATCCTGCATCAGAAAAGGATCATGCAGGTGAAGGTGATCAGGCCTGAAAAAAAAGCGGGCCTCATCATAATTAGTTATACCCCTATGCAGAAGCAGGGTGCTTAAAACAGTATCAATATTGAGTATGCCAGCCAGATTATTTACTGCAGCCGCATCCGGCATTTCTCTTATCGTCCACCGTTTATTCATTATCTTTGTCGCTTAAAACAGTAAATATACTTATTGAGACATTACAATGGGTAATTTACATCCAAAAACATATCTATAAAATGAACATTTTTGCTTTAGGTGAGGGCTCTTACTCTGTTGATGCTTCCAAAAAATTTATTCCATTTGACCCGCAAACCGATAATGCAAAAGAACGCCCGGGTTCATTATTTATTCATGTTAACCCCTTTCTTGTAAAAACCGGCAATGACCTTATCCTGATGGATACTGGTTTGGGTTATAAAGATACCCGTGATGAATTATTTTTGCATCAGCATATACGTAATGTGGGTTTTGAGCCGGAGGAGGTAACCCTGGTATTAATGTCGCACCTGCACTACGATCATTCGGGTGGCTTAGTAGTTGAACGGAATGGTAAACTGGTTCCCAGTTTACCTGAGGCAACACATGTTATACAAAAGGGAGAATGGGAGTTTGCTATTTCCGGCAAATCGTCATCTTATCACCAGGAGATATTTGAAGCATTAAATGACAGGGTCAATATAAATATTGTTGAAGGTTCGGGTGAGTTAAAACCGGGTATAAATTATGAGCTTTCAGGTGGCCACTGTCCATTTCATCAGGTTTTTTGGATAGAAGATAAAAGCGGGAAATGTTTTTTTGGCGGGGATGAATTACCAGAGCCGGAACAGCTGATACGAAAATTTATAGCTAAATATGATTATGACGGTCGTAAAGCCATGCAACTACGGGAAGAGTATGGTAAAAAAGCTGCTGCCGAAGGTTGGACGTGTTTGTTTTATCATTCCAAATCAATTGCAATAGGTACTGTAACCTATAATGATGAGCATTTTAATGTGTTGCCTGTTTAGGTGTATTTAGCCTTCCAGCATTTCTTTTATTTTTTCAACACTTAGCGGCTTTGATACAAAATTACGTACCATAGGGTAGGAATAGGCCCTGCTAATATCATTACTAAAAACGGATGATGATATAATATAGATCCTGCTTTTACCTGAAGGATCTATATTAAGACGCTTATATTCATCCAGAAATTCCCACCCATTCATAATTGGCATATTTATATCCAGTAAAATAAAATCGGGTAGTTTATCTATGCCCTTCCTTTGTATTTCAGAAAGTTCTTCTATCGCAAATCTGCCATTAAGGCACGCGGTAATGTTTGCGTTTGGTGCTGCTTTTTTTATCAATTTAATGGAAATAAAATTGTTTATCTCATCGTCATCAATTAATAGAATACTTACAGGTTGGGTGTTCATAAAGGGCTATTATACGCAGTAAAAATTAATAAAGTTCTATTCCTATAAGTTGTAATAAAAATTCAGCTATTTTGTTTTATCTGATTCAAACACAACATCTTAAAAAATCAAAATTCATAATCGCGCTCAATTATACAAATCCTTACCTTATACTTTTCATACCATTTCTCGCGGCCAAATTTTTGTGCCAGCAAATGCCGGGTATTAGCTTTCCATTTTTTAATAGCATCTAAGTTTTGCCAGTAAGAAACGGTTATACCAATTTCATTACGTGCAGATTCTATTCCCAGAAAACCATCCTCCTGCTCCGCCAGCTCAACCATTTCATCCGACATGGAATTATAGCCATCATCTCCATCGGTTCTTACAGAGGTGAAAATAACGGCATAATAAGGCGCTGCTGGTGTATTCGCGATCATGTTTATTTGTAAAAGTATGTTTTAAATGTTAAATAAAAAATAGATATGCAATTTCTTATCAATCATGTAAACAATTTCTCATAGCAGAGTTTCATCTACTAAACAGCAGAGTTTCATCTACTAAATTATCAGTTTAAACCAACTGCCTCAAATACATTTGTATAGTGTTTTCTAAACCATAATAAAGGGCGTCGCATATTAAAGCGTGTCCTATACTTACTTCTTCCAACCCTGGTACATTTTCTGCAAAGTATTTCAGGTTATGCAAATCAAGGTCGTGGCCGGCGTTCAGTTCTAATCCGGCGCTTTGTGCAACTTCTGCTGCTTTTATATAAGGTGCAATAGCTGTTTGTTTATCAAGGTGATATTGATGTGCATAAGCCTCAGTATATAATTCAACCCGGTCAGTACCTGTTTTGGCCGCGCCTTCCACCATTTTGGGTATGGGATCAACAAATATAGAAACACGTATGCCAGCCTCTTTAAATACCGAGATCATATCCTTTAAATAATGCTCATTTTTTACAGTATCCCAGCCATGGTTAGAGGTGATTTGCCCTAAGACATCCGGAACCAGCGTTACCTGCGCAGGTTTATTGGCCAATACCAGGTCAATAAACTTTTGTTCCTGGCAATTACCCTCAATATTAAACTCAGTAGTTAATACCTTTTTTAACTCAAAAACATCATTATAGCGTATGTGCCTTTCATCGGGCCGCGGATGTACAGTTATGCCCTGTGCGCCAAAACGCTCACAATCTTTGGCAACTTGTATTAAATCGGGATTATTTCCACCGCGGGAATTGCGTAAGGTGGCTATTTTATTTATATTGACAGATAAGCGGGTCATATAGTGTTTACTTAATTATGGGTAAATATCATATTACTTTACTAACATATAAAACATTTTTAAGATTGCTTTTTTTATTGGCGTTATGAAAATTATTATGCAGTATCTGCTAATCCTTTTATACTAAGTATATTTTCTCATCAAAAAACGTCGCGCTAATTGCTCAAAAGCACCTGTAGCCGTTAATGGATTGTGGGTAAATTAAAAATCCAACTATTTTCATTTGTTACTGTTTGTACTAATGCCTGTTATAACAAACACTTATGAAAGTAAAATCAATTTTATATATAGCTGCAATAATAATGGCAGCAGCTTGTAAAAACAAAACCACAACTACAGATACGATAGCCGAAAATAATATCAAACCTAAAGGGCCGGCACCGGCATGGGCGCCTAATATGAAGCCACAGATGCAGGCAGTAATAGAAAAGCTGCAGAGCTATGGAGATCAGCCTATTGAAACACTTGGCGTAGGGCGGGCCCGCAAAAACCATACCCTGACTGACGCCATGAGAGACCTGATGAAAGAAAATCATATTCCCATGCCGGTATTTAATGTAGATACCACTGGCAGAAATATTCCTGCAGCCTGGGGTAATATTCATTTACGTATCTATACACCCAAATCTGGCCATGCCCCTTTCCCTGTAATTGTATATTACCATGGCGGTGGTTTTGTAACAGCCGGTATTGATGTTTATGATTCCTCTGCAAAAATATTGGCCGATAAAGTTGGTGCAATCGTAGTAGCTGTAGGGTACCGTTTGGCGCCTCAGTATAAATTTCCGTACGCACATAACGACGCTTTTTTGGCTTATGAATGGACTATTAAAAATGCAGCCGCTATTAAAGGCGATTCTACAAAAATAGCTGTCGCGGGTGAAAGCGCCGGAGGTAACCTGGCTATTAATACAGCAATCAGAGCAAAAAGTAAAGGTATAAAAACACCGGTAGCTATATTAGCCATATACCCGGTGGCCGGAACCGATATGAACACCCAGTCGTACCTGAAATATGCTGATGCTATTCCTTTAAATAAACCAATGATGGCCTGGTTTATAAAAAAATACCTGAATAATAAAGCTGAAATCAAAGACCCACGCATTAACCTGGTTGCTGCTAATTTAATGGGATTGCCTCCAACCACTATAATTACTGATGAAATAGATCCGCTGCAATCTGAAGGAATAAAACTGGCTGAAAAATTAAAAGCTGATGGTGTTACGGTTAACAGTAAAAATTATGAAGGCGTAACGCACGAGTTTTTTGGCCTGGGCGCATTAATACCCCAGGCAAAAGATGCAGAAATATATGCTGCAGATAATCTTAAAAAAGCATTTGGAAGGTAACTGCAATTATTCTTTAAACAAGGTGGAGTTAAAACACATTTACGAGCAGCAGCCTGCTGTTATTAAACTACAGGTTGCCGCTTGTAAAATGCCAACACTATTATCTTACGTCACCTTTTACTTTAGTTGCAGTTGCCCTGCCCGGTAAATAAATTTGTAAGCCAAAAAACAAATTTAATGAGCTTTGATAGGATTGATTTCCAAACCCTGTTAAGCCGTTATATTTAAGCAAAGTTTCCAGGCCTATATTAGGTGTTACAAAATAAGCAAACCCCGGGCCTATACTCCAATTAAAGCCATTAGTATGGCCCCCGCCTTTACTTACATTTGTGCCTCCAAACCCTGCGGTAGCTTCAGCAAATATACGGCCATGGCGTAATACAGTTACATCTGAACCTGTATAGTACCGGCCTAATGCACCCACTCCATAAGTGGTAGTGGTGCTTGACCCTTTAGCAGTTTGAAGCCCAAAGTTTACGTAGCCACCCAAAGCAACATTATCCTGTATAAACCAGGCTGCTTTCGGAGTTATATCCAAACTGAATACATTAGGCTTATTTAAGCCCAGGTTAAGATTGGTAAAATTACCACCTATCATAACATTGCCTTGCTGAATTTGAGCAGAGGCAGTAAAACCCAATGCGATTACTGCAATTAAGGTTAAAAGAGTAAATTTGTTCATAATGGTTAATTTTTTTAACCAAAGAATAACAATACTTATGCCAAGTAAGTCTTGATTGATAAAGAAATTCAATTATTAAGCCTTGATATTTAACAGGCTAATTGTTAGGTCAATTTATTGCTATAGGAAGCTTTTAAGTTTGATTAGTTATTAACCAGTACGCATCAGATCCGCTTGTTAAAATAAGTTAAAAAATAAACAGCTTCCATTGAATAATGGATATTTGCAATGTTATATATCGGAATAACCAAATTGTTCTTTATGATAAATAATGATCAGTAAATTTAAAAAGAGAAGGTCAAAAACTTTCTCTTTTTTCTTTACGCAATAATTATACCTTCCCGCAGAACAGCATTTCTTAATTAAATTAAACATCATAGCGTAATGCGTGTTAATACAATAAACTCATTAAGCCATGATTGATTCACAAGACAAAACACCAGCCGAAAAAGACGGAAAATATGAATTTAAGCTTTACTATTCAGAGCGCGAGGTAACTTGCCGGGTAGAAAAGGAACAAGACAAAATGCATGTGAGTATAGATAATAATATGGATGCCGAATTGCAAATAAATGAAGATGGTACAATAACACAAATTGAAGGGGCTACATTACCTGATTCAAGTATTGAATTTATTAAAAAACAGGTTTTAGGTACTGAGATATAAATGTTATGTTTAAATTAATCGGACTTACAAAGTTTTAAACTTTGTAAGTCTTTCACAAATCAACTTAATACCTCTTCCAGTATCTCATGCGAATGGATATGCCCAAATCCATCTATATGCAGTGCATAATATTCCAGAAGTTTAGTTAACAGGTATCGTCGCTCTTCATTGCTGAATTTTATTAGCGCGAGGTTATCAAAGGTGCAGTTTAAAAGATCTTTAAAATTTTGTGTATGGGGAGGCGACAGGTACAAGGCGTTTTCAGGCTTGTATCTGCTAAAAATGCCATTTTTCATATCAAAATAGTCAGCCTCGGCCATTAAGTAACTATCGGGATAAAAACCCAGGTATCGCGTAAGCCGTACTAAAAACAGCAGGTGGAAATTTGCGAGGCCGGTGGTTTGATGGTCCATCCATTCAATGGCGTTAAATATAAAGCCAAATAAGTTTTCATCAGCCGATTGCTGCCTTACCGCTTTATATAATACTTCATTTAAAAAAATGGCTATACTGCTTTTAATCACATTATAAGGAATTGTTTGCAATACAGGTGAGTTTTTCAATTCAGCTATACGCTGTACGTTACCAGTGTTTTTATGGTAAACTACCAGGTCAAGCAAATGCAGGGGCTGCAGCATATTGCGGCCTATTTTGGCTTTTGGCTTTTTTACGCCATTAATGATATAGGATTGCAAACCGAATTTTTCGGTAAAAATTTGCACAATAACGCTGCTTTCACCATAGTCAGTTACTTTAAAAACTATGCCACGGGTTTTATGCAGCATGATGTATGAGTAACAATAGTTTGGGTAAAAAAATGATAAGACCGGTAACGAGGGCAAAAAAAGCTGCTACTACTACGGCTCCTGCGCTTACATCTTTAACATGCCCTGCTAATTCATGGTATCCCGGCGAAACCAGGTCAGTTAAAAATTCAATAGCGGTATTTAGCAACTCGGTAATTAATACCAGCGCAACACATAAAAAGACCCATTGCCATTCGTTGGTTGAAATATGCAGTGCGTATCCTATAAAAACTGCAAGCAACGTAGCTGTCAAATGTATTCTGAAATTAAGCTGGGTAGTTGCGGCATAACCTATTCCTTTAAAAGCATAGCCAAAGCTGCGGATCAATTTTTTCATTTTTGACAAAAATCAGTTTAATATTTTACACATTGCAGTAAATTTTAAAATTCAACCTCTACTAATATAGTCAGAGATATTTATATAAAAAATTGTTGTCTTTTTGGACAATGAATTGCTGAGAGATCATCAGATACAAAACATTATGGATTTAAAACTCGACAATAAAGTAGCCATCATACTGGCTGCCAGCAAAGGATTGGGCAAAGCAATAGCCACCGCGTTATCGGCTGAAGGCGCCAAGGTAATTATCGGCTCGCGCGATAAAACGGAACTGGATAAAACAGCAGCCGAAATACATCACCTTACCGGTAACGAAGTAGTAGCTATACCGGTGGATGTATCCAAAGGCGAAGAGATAGAAGCATTTATTAAAAAGGCAGCGGATACATTTGGCCGCGTAGATATTTTATTGAATAACGCAGGGGGGCCGCCATTTGATAAATTTGAAAACTTTGATGATGCACAATGGCAAAAAGCGTTTGAATTAAACCTGCTGAGCATGGCCCGAACCAGCAGGCTGGTGCTGCCGCATTTACGCAAAACAGGCAGCGGTAGGATTATCAATATTATAAGCGGCTCGGTAAAATCAGTATTGGCTAATTCTGTACTATCTACCAGTATGCGTATGGGGGTAGTGGGTATGGCTAAAATGATGGCCGATGAGTTTGGCCCTTATAATATTACCGTTAATAATATTGCTCCGGGATTAATACTTACTGACCGCATTAAACATACTTTACCAAAAGATGCCGATCCGGAAAAAGCAATGCAGGAAAAAGCGAAGAGTATCCCCTTAGGGCGCATCGGAAAGCCTGAAGAACTGGCGGCGTTAGCCGTATTCTTAGCTTCAGAACAGGCGTCCTACATTTCTGGTACCACCATACAGGTGGATGGCGGAGCAAACAGGGCTATTTTTTAATGCGCTGAAGCTGTGGCTTTAGCTGCTTGTTTAATTGGCTTATTCCAAGAATAAAAATTGGAAATGATAAACCAAATGCAAAGCTGCTCCATTTTTCAATTGAGCCATGTGTTAGCGTGCTTACTGTAAAAAACAGGGTTCCTAATAAAATAAATAGGAACGGTCTCATCAAATTAAATTTCATATTACTAAGATATGAAATTTAATAGGAGATTAACTGTAAACTAATTTTATGACATTAATTAAATGATATATAACCGGACATCCGAATGACACCCTGTTTTGATTAGTCTTTTTGTTTTTGAATTTTGATTGGTTGGAAATAGAATAATAACTCAATAACAGCTTTTACCGGTTAATTACTAATCGCTAAATCAGTTGCTTTATGTAATGATTGGGTATTATTAGGAAGAGTAATTATAAATGTAGATCCTTTTCCTACTTCACTTTCAATAGCTATTGTTCCGTTTAAAACTTCTACATGGTTTTTAACCAGGAATAAGCCTAATCCTTTTCCCTCTATGGTTGTATTAAACCTTTTATACGGTTTAAATAAGTCATTGCCATGTTTGAACAGGTCAATCCCAATTCCGTTATCTGATATTTTCATAATAACAGATTCATCCTCCATTGCTAATGTAATTTTTATTACAGGTTTACAAGCAGACCTGTATTTAATTGAGTTGCTAATTAAATTTAATAATACACTGTATAAATAAGCCTTATGTGAGAATAGCGGATACTGTTCAGCAGGTATTTGAATTTCAGCACCTGCATGTTTAATGGCCTCTTTCAAATCCGTTATTATGTTTTTAAGTAGTTCTGTTACATCTATATATTCTTTGTTAAGCACACTTGAACTATCTCTTATTGAAAGGATCTTACTTAAATCCCTTATAACAGAATCCAATCTTGTAATGGAAGTTTTAAGGTCTTTAGTGCAAATTTCAACAGTTTCAGGATCGTCTTTATCCAATTCTAATAAATTAGCTATACCTAAAATATTAGCCACAGGAGATCGTAAGTTATGTGAAACTATATATCCAAATTGTTCAAGCTCTTTATTCCGTTTATATAAATCATCTGCAAATGATTTTAATTCTTCTTCTGCTTTTTTTCTTTGCGTAATATCTGTATGTATAGATATTCTTCGTTCCAGTTTGTCATTCTTGTCAAAAACCGGTGTTATTTCAACTAAGTTCCAGTATTTCGAACCATCCTTCTTTGTGCATAGCATTTCTCTTGAATAAGAAAACCCTTCACTCGGCTGGTTTTTTATGTGTTCCCCGACTTTGGGATTAGCGTTGGATTTTAAGAGCTCACTTACTTTAACGCCAACAGCTTCTGTTAAATTATAGCCATTCATTTGAGTGAAGCCATTATTAACCCATTCTATGGTGCCATCTTTATCAGCAATTACCACCCCATTGGTTGTTTTATCAGCAACAATTGATAGTTTTCTCAAACTTTCCTGAAGGGCTACACGATCACTGATATCTTTTACTATACCATAAATCTCTATCGTCTCATCCTGATAAACTACCGGAACAATGGTTAAATTCACCTGTAAATTAAATCCTTTTACGGTATAAACTTGTAAATCAAATGTTTCTGCTTTGCCATGTTTTCTGGCTTTATGAAACATCTGAAATACTTTTCGCCTGTACTCCGGCAAAAAAAAGCTGACAAGAGGTCTTTCGGAAATCTCAATTAATTTATAACCTAAATCTTCGGTTAATTTAGGATTAACCATATCAATTGTACCGTCCATTGTCATATGAACTATGCCAAATGGATGTTTGGTAAAGAAGTTTGAATGAGAAGAAGCAATTTTGCTTTTTATATGGCTGGTTTCTATTATCTCTGTTATATCACGTGAGTTAACTAAAAAGCCGTTTACTGCTTTGTTATCTACCATATTGGTAATTGATACTTCAATCCATCTGTAACTATTGCTTTTTAACCGGTATCGAAATGGAAGAAAGGTGGAGGTTTTACCTGCCGGTAATTTATCAAGTTGATCCAGCACTATTGCTATATCATCTTTGTGGATATACTTCCGGATATTTGTTTCCAAAAGTTCTGAAACAGAATAACCGGATGCGTTTTTTGCCGCCCCGCCTATATATTTATAAACGCCATTAGCATCAATAATGGAATGTTCTTTCAATATTGTTTCCCCAACGGCTTGATATAATTCCTTATCGAACATTCTACTTAATTACCACTTAACTTTTACGAATACTTTCTGAATAGGTTAACTATTTCAGTGGCTAACTGAAATAAAACAGACATCGTCGCTATAAAATCATTTAGTAACTGTCTTTTTATATTGCAGCAAAATTTTTATTATGCTGATTATACCGGCAAACGTTAAACCCACTGCACCGCCCTGTGCAAAATCCTTCCATTTAGAATTATGGAGTGCTGGTATCGCCATAGAAGCAGAAAATAAAATTATCCCCACCAGTATTAGCAATATAGTGCGCCTTACTTTATTTTTCATCTTGGCAATATAATTTATTTTGCTATAAATTCCGTATTTTTGCAACCTCTAAAATTTGAGGTGTAACAGATTAATGTACAAGGAATATAAACAGTTAAACTTATCGCAAACAGGTAAGGAAGTGCTGGAGTTTTGGAAGAAGAATAGCATCTTCGAAAAAAGCATCAGCAGTCGTCCGGCAGATAACCCTTATACTTTTTACGAAGGCCCGCCCTCTGCCAATGGTATGCCGGGTATTCACCATGTAATGGCCCGGGCTATTAAGGATATTTTTTGCCGTTATAAAACCTTAAAGGGTTACCGCGTTCAGCGTAAAGGCGGATGGGATACCCATGGGTTGCCTATTGAGCTGGCTGTTGAAAAAGCCTTGGGCATTACTAAAGATGACATAGGTAAAAAAATATCGGTTAAAGATTATAATGATGCCTGCCGCAAGGAAGTAATGCGTTATACCGATGTTTGGAATGACCTGACTGAAAAAATGGGTTACTGGGTTGATCTTGAAGATCCTTACATCACTTACAAAAATGAATATATTGAAACACTTTGGTGGATATTAAAAGAGTTTCATAAGGCCGGTTATTTATACAAAGGCTATACCGTTCAGCCCTATTCGCCAAAATCAGGTACAGGCTTAAGCTCTCATGAGCTTAATCAGCCCGGTACTTACAAAATGGTAAAGGATACTACCGTAACTGCCCAATTTAAGGTAAAACGCGATAAGGATTCAGCATTTTTATATGAGAATACGGATACAGATGTATATATATTAGCATGGACAACCACGCCATGGACCCTTCCATCCAACTGTGCTTTAGCAGTAGGCGAAAAGATAGATTATGTAAAGGTCCGCACTTTTAACCCTTATACTTATGAACCGGTAACTGTAGTTTTGGCTAAGGAATTGGTTAAAAAATATTTTAATGCCGAAGGTGCAAATACATCAGTTGAAAATTATAAAGGCGGTGATAAAATTATTCCCTGGGAAATAAAAGATACTTTTAAAGGATCTCACCTGTTAGGATTACATTATCACCAGCTAATGCCTTATGTAACTAATGAGGATTTAGAAAAGAATGCCTTCCGGGTTATTCCTGCTGATTTTGTAACTACCGATGATGGTACAGGTATAGTGCACACCGCTTCTGTTTTTGGCGCGGATGACTTCAGGGCCTGTAAGGAAAACAATGTGCCATCTGTAATGGTAAAGGATGAGTTTGGCAAGGAAGTTCCGCTGGTAAATAAGCAGGGCCGTTTTGTTGATGAGGTTACTGACTTTGCCGGGCTTTATGTAAAAGAAGAATATTATACAAAGGAAGAACGTGAAGCCCCGGGCTTTAAGGCTACAGATGTAATGATAGCCATTAAGCTGAAAGAAGAGAACAAGGCTTTCGATGTTAAAAAATACGAGCACAGCTACCCGCATTCGTGGCGCTCAGACGAACCGATATTATATTACCCACTTGATAGCTGGTTTATCCGTACTACTGCCGTAAAGGATAAAATGGTTGATCTGAATAAAACGATCAACTGGAAACCGGAATCAACAGGAACAGGCCGCTTTGGTAACTGGCTGGAGAATTTGGTTGACTGGAACCTTTCGCGTTCACGCTTTTGGGGTACACCGCTGCCTATATGGCGCGAGGAAAATGGCACTGAAGAAAAATGTATAGGTTCAATTGCCGATTTAAAAGAGGAAATAAATAAATCTATTGCGGCAGGTTTAATGCCCAAAGGTTTTACTATTGATGATTTGCACCGTCCTTATGTTGATGATGTAATATTAACCTCATCAACAGGTAAACGCATGTTGCGCGAGCCCGACCTGATAGATGTATGGTTCGACTCTGGCGCTATGCCTTATGCGCAATGGCATTTCCCGTTTGAAAATAAAGATAAATTTGAAAACGCCTATCCGGCTGATTTTATAGCAGAAGGTGTTGATCAAACCCGTGGATGGTTCTTTACCCTGCATGCCATAGCGGTAATGCTGAGTGAAACCAGCGATG
>JAQBOY010000392.1 GCA_028287805.1 Mucilaginibacter sp. | reverse complement strand
GTCTTTAATGTTTTGTAATAAGCTAATGCTTTATCCCACGCCTCACCTTTAGGGCTAAACTCACGGCCCTTTACATAATTGATCGTAGTTTCATCCGGGGCAATCATGCCGCCGCGCGCACCCATTTCAATACTTAAATTACAAACCGTCATCCGGCCTTCCATGCTCATGTTTTCAAAAACATTACCGGCATATTCAACAAAATATCCGGTTGCACCCGAAGTGGTCAACTGTGAAATAATGAACAGGGCAACGTCTTTCGGCGTAACACCTATGCCTAATTTACCATTAACATTGATGCGCATTTTTTTAGGCTTTGGCTGCATAATGCACTGCGAAGCCAGCACCATTTCTACTTCGGAAGTACCAATACCAAAAGCTATGGCGCCAAAAGCACCGTGGGTTGATGTATGTGAGTCGCCGCAAACGATAGTTGCGCCGGGCTGTGTAATTCCGTATTCAGGGCCAACCACGTGAACGATACCGTTTTTTTGATGTCCCAATCCCCAGTGGCTTATACCATATTCATTGGAGTTTGATTCCAATGCTTTTAACTGGTTAGCAGAAAGCGGATCTGCAACCGGTAAATGCTGGTTTATGGTTGGCGTATTATGATCTGCGGTAGCAAACGTACGCTCTGGATATAAAACTTTTATCCCCCTGCTTTTTAATCCTAAAAAGGCTACAGGGCTTGTTACTTCATGAATAAGATGGCGATCAATAAAAAGCACATCAGGGCCACCTTCAATTTTACGTATTACGTGGGTGTCCCACACCTTATCAAATAATGTTTTGCTCATTTTAACTTTCTTTTATATTATCTTTTTAGCAACGACTGGATATACATATTGTCACCGGTCATCAGCAATAAAAGGTCATCATCATTAATGTCCAGCTTATTGTCGGCCAGGGTAAGGAACCGGTGGTATGTCTCGCCCAATTCTTCTTTGCCTAAGTTATAACCTAAACGTTCCAGGTGGAATTTTAATGCATGCCTGCCGCTGCGCGCGGTAAGTACAATACTCGCATTAGGGAAGCCAACATCTTCCGGCCTGATGATTTCGTAATTTTCACGATTTTTAAGGAAGCCGTCCTGGTGAATGCCTGAGCTATGTGCAAAGGCATTGCTGCCAACAATAGCTTTATTAGGCTGTACCGGCATGCGCATTTGTGTGCTTACCATGCGGCTCAGCTCATAAAAGTTTTTAGTGTTGATATGGGTATGTAAGCCTAAAACCTGGTGCGTTTTTAATACCATTACTACTTCTTCAATTGAAGTATTGCCGGCGCGCTCGCCGATGCCATTTATAGTACCCTCAATTTGCCTGGCGCCATTTTGCAGGCCCGCAATGGAGTTTGCGGTAGCTAACCCAAGGTCATTATGGCAATGAACCGAAATGATAGCCTTATCTATGTTTTTTACGTTTTCTTTTAAAAACTTGATCTTGTCTCCGTATTGATCAGGCAGGCAATAGCCGTTGGTATCCGGAATGTTTACCACGGTTGCGCCTGCCGCGATGACCGCTTCTATCATTTGAGCCAGGTAATGAATATCGGCACGCCCGGCATCTTCCGCATAAAACTCGATATCCTCAACAGATTTTTTAGCATATTTTACAGCTTCAACGGCACGCTCCAATATCTCTTCGCGGGTGCTGTTAAATTTGTTTTTAATGTGCATATCAGATGAGCCGATGCCGGTATGGATACGCGGGTGCTTTGCATATTGCAATGCTTCAACAGCGGCATCTATATCTCCTTTATTGGCACGGGTAAGCGCGCAAATAGTAGGGATCTTTACCGCCTTTGATATTTCCACAACACTCTGGAAATCGCCGGGGCTTGATATAGGGAAGCCTGCTTCAATAATGTCCACGCCCAATGCTTCCAGTTCATGAGCTATTTCAATTTTTTCAGGGGTTGTCAACTGGCAGCCCGGTACCTGCTCGCCATCGCGAAGCGTGGTATCAAAAACATAGACGCGGTTTGGATCGTGTAACATAGTTTTTTTTATTTAGTATTAAGTATTTAGTATCAAGTAGCAAGTACTCAGTCGGCAAATCTTGATACTTGCTACTGAATACTTGCTACTAAAAATTATGCTTCTACAACCTGGTTCTCAGGGCGTAAGCTGCGTACAGTTTTACCTGCGCGCCATAATTCGCTATCACGTAATTCTGCTAATTCTGCATCCAGTTTTTCGCGGTAGTCAGGCTTGCTGTTAGAGTCAATTGATTTTTGTGATTCTACACCCGTTGCTACGCTATTATATAATTCTTCAAATACCGGTTTAGTTGCATCACGGAATTTTTTCCACCAATCTAACGCGCCACGTTGTGCAGTAGTTGAGCAATTGGCATACATCCAATCCATACCATTCTCAGCAACTAAAGGCATTAATGATTGGGTTAGCTCTTCAACAGTTTCGTTAAATGATTCAGAAGGAGAGTGGCCCTTGCTGCGTAACACATCATATTGTGCAGCAAAAATACCCTGGATACAACCCATTAGTGTACCGCGCTCGCCGGTTAAATCACTATATACTTCTTTTTTGAAATCGGTTTCAAATAAATAACCGCTGCCTACAGCAATACCTAAAGCGATAACACGCTCAAACGCTTTACCTGTAGCATCCTGAAAAATAGCGTAGCTTGAGTTTAAGCCGCGACCCTGTAAAAACATACGGCGCAATGAAGTACCTGATCCTTTAGGTGCAACTAAAAATACGTCAACATCCGCAGGTGGTATAATGCCGGTTTGTTCTTTAAAAGTGATACCGAAGCCGTGTGAAAAATATAAAGCTTTACCTGGTGTTAAGTGTTTTTTAACGGTTGGCCATAAAGCAATTTGTGCCGCGTCGCTTAATAAATAGCAAATTACAGTTCCTTTTTCCAATGCTTCTTCAATTTCAAAAAGCGTTTCTCCCGGTACAAAGCCATCGCTGATTGCTTTATCCCATGATTTTGAATTTTTACGCTGACCAACAATTACGTTGATACCATTATCTTTTTGATTTAGCGCCTGGCCAGGACCTTGAACGCCATAGCCAATTACTGCTACAACTTCATTTTTTAACACTTCCTGTGCTTTTGATAAAGGGAACTCCTCGCGGGTAACTACATTTTCTTCACTACCACCGAAATTTAATTTTGCCATTGTTTTTTTGTTTTGATTTTTACCGGTGTTGTTTTGATTTCACCGATGGGATTAAGTTTAATTATTGATAGCTGGTTATATAGCCTTAAGCTTTTACTTACATTGTAAATACTTTGGCTCCTTTGTTTAAATATTCATTTTCTATTACCTCTTCGCCTGGCTCTAATCTTTCAAACTCTCTCAGTTTAGTATTAAAACCCTGGCTGTTTTTGATGATAGCTACCCTGGCGCTGCGTACAAACTCAATAAGCCCGTAGGGTTGTAATATGTTGATCAGGTTATCTGTTTCTTCACGGTGGCCAGTGGTTTCAAACACCGTATAATCCTTACGGATAACTACTGCACGTGCGCCGTTTTCGCGCAGCAAACGCTCAACGCTTACCTTTTCGGCAATTACATCTGTTGATACCTTGTATAAAGCCAGTTCCTGCCATATTACATCCTCATTACTATTGTAATATACTTTTAACACTTCCACCTGTTTTTCTATCTGGCGGCAAAGTTTACGTACCACTTCTTCCGACTCCCTGATCACAATATTAAAACGGTGAATACTTTCTATCTCAGATGGAGAGGTATTCAGGCTATCAATATTGATCTTACGACGGGTAAATATTATAGCTATCCGACTTAAAAGACCAATCTGGTTTTCGGTATAAACAGTGATGTTATATTCCTGTTGCTCTAATTCTTGATTGTTCATACTAATCTCTTTGAATTATTTAAGCCTAATCTCGCTTACACTACATCCTTGTGGAACCATTGGAAATACATTGTTTTCTTTGGTTACCATAACTTCCAGCAGGTAAGAACCTTTGTTATTCAGCATTTCTTTTAATGCACCGGGTAATTCTGCACGTTCTGATATGCATTTCCCGGCAACACGGTATGCAGCCGCTAATGCCACAAAATCCGGACTTTGGATATCAACGAATGAATACCTGCGATCATTAAAAAGCTCCTGCCATTGACGAACCATGCCGAGGAAACGATTATTTAAAATAATAATCTTCACATCAACACCTGATTGCATAATAGTCCCCATTTCCTGTAAGGTCATCTGGAAACCTCCATCGCCTATAATGGCTACTACCGTACGATCCTGTGCGCCATATTTGGCGCCGATAGCAGCAGGCAGGGCAAAACCCATTGTGCCTAAACCGCCACTGGTAACGTTGCTGCGGGTGTTATTAAATTGCGCATAACGACAGGCCACCATCTGATGCTGGCCAACATCTGAAACAATTATAGCTTCGCCGTTAGTTAAATCGTTTAACTGTTTAATCACTTCACCCATTGTCAATTCTCCGGATGAAGGATTTAATTCTTTATATATGACCGCGTCAATTTCTTTTTGGGTAAATTCATTAAACTTTTTCACCCATTCGGTATGCAGTTTTTGTTCGATGGCCTGAGTAAGCAAAGGCAAAGTTTCTTTACAATCGCCCCAAACCGGAACGGTTGTTTTTACATTTTTGTCAATCTCGGCCGGGTCAATATCCAGATGGATAACTTTTGCCTGCTTGGCATATTTATCTAAACGGCCGGTTACCCGGTCATCAAACC
>JAQBOY010000330.1 GCA_028287805.1 Mucilaginibacter sp. | reverse complement strand
TTTTAGTATGGTCAAAGATAATTATTTGGCTCGACAAATAGTTGAGCTCAAAATGGAGGACCGGGAAGTTACTATCCGGTTACAAATTTTTTATCATCCAAATAGTGCAGGCAGTATGACCGGAGTTACCTAAAGGATGAGCTAAAGATTTAAAGCCATCCTTTTCATATAAACTTATGGCTTTAGCAAATTGCGGAAAAGACTCCAGGTACAGCTGCTTATAATTTAGCGCCCGGGCGGCTTCAAAGCATTTTTTCATCAGCATTTTTCCAATGCCTTTACCACGGGTAGCCCGCGATAAATAAAGTTTAACCAACTCTGCATAGCCTTCTGGTAAACCGGTTGTTGGGTAAACGCCGCATCCGCCTAATAAAACGCCATCCTCTTCAGCAACAAAATAACAACTGCCTGTTTCTCTGAATAATTCGTACAGGTGATCAGTATCATGGTCTGAATAAACAGATCCTTCCTGGGGTGCATTAAATTCTTCAAATGCCCGGCGGATGATATGAGCTAATTCAAAATTATCCTCCGGCTTAATATCTCTTAAAATTATAGACATGGAAATAAAAGCTTCGCGGCAAAAGTAATCATATTCATAAATACTGCTTCATTAATCAGCTATTACTCATTCACCAGGCTTAATAGCTCCTCAATATCCAGCCGGTGCGTAAACATGGTTAAATTGCCGTTGGCATCTTTTGGCCATTCTTCACGAGGTCTGTCCCAGTACAGTTCAACGCCATTTTTATCTGGATCGTCTAAATAAATAGCTTCTGATACGCCGTGATCAGAGGCGCCGGTTATCGGGTAACGGGCGTCAATCAATCGCTGTAAAATAGCTGCCAGGTCTTTACGTTCAGGATAAAGAATGGCTGTATGGAACAAACCGGGCGCATATTCAGGTGCAGGCGGGGCGCCCTTACTTTGCCAGGTATTTAAACCAATATGATGATGGTATCCCCCGGCTGATATAAAAGCAGCCTGATCGCCATAGCTTACCATTTTTTCAAAACCTAATAAGCCGCAATAAAACTCTAATGAGCGTTGCAGATCACTTACTTTTAAATGCACATGCCCAATGCGGGTTTGTGCAGGAATAATATAATTATCCATATTAAATGTTTAAACATCAAATTTACGCGAAACAAATTTTACCTTTGTACAATGATTGTAAAATCTGCCGAATTTATTTGTAGTAATACACAAATCTCCAAATTACCGCCGCCAGTAAAGCCGGAATATGCTTTTATTGGCCGTTCAAATGTGGGCAAGTCATCGCTCATTAATATGCTTACCGCTAAAAAAGGCTTAGCTAAAACTTCGCAAACGCCCGGTAAAACCCAGTTGATCAATCATTTTTTAATTAATGATACCTGGTATATTGTTGATTTGCCGGGGTATGGCTATGCGCGTGCATCAAAAAGTAAAAAAGCGGATTGGAGTAAATTCATTCACACTTACCTGGATAAGCGTGAAAGCCTGCAATGTGTAATGGTATTAATAGATAGCCGCCTGGAACCGCAAAAAATAGATCTTGAATTTTGTAATTGGCTGGGTGAAAAAGGATTGTCGTTTGTGTTAGTGTTTACCAAAGCGGATAAACAATCGGGTGTAAAAACAGATCAGAATATCGCTAAATTTAAAAAAGCCATACTAACTACCTTTGAAGAAGCACCGCCTTATTTTATCACATCGGCCGAAACACATATTGGGCGCGATGAGTTATTAGCATTTATTAGTAGCATTAATAAAGATTTTGTGATACCGCCATTTAATTCTCTCCTTGAGAGGGATTAGGGGCTATGAAACGAACTTTAAGTATTAGCCTTAGAGCACCAGATTTTGAAAATGAGTATAAAAGGTAATTATTAACGAAAATAATTCCCCTCTTGAGAGGGGTTAGGGGTGTGTTATGCCACGTAAGTTACTAAGGTATTATATAGAGCACCGGATTTTGAATAATGAGTATAAAAGTAATTAAATTAACGAAAATAAGTTCCCCTCTTGAGAGGGGTTAGGGGTGTGTTATGCCACGCAAGCTAATACCATATAACCTTATTTGAAAGAATTAGCCCGTAGCTACAAAATGATAGCACTTTAGGTGAAGTATTACTTTGGAAAGAATTAAACAATAAGCAACTTTACGCTTACGATTTTCACCTGCAAAACCTTGTTAAATTATATTGTAGATTTCTACTGGTATGAATTAAAGTTGGTAATAGAAATAGGCGGACATTATCACGATCATAAAGAACAATATAAATTAGATTTGTTAAGAGAAAAAGAATTGGAAGCTTATAATTTAACCATATTACGTTTTACTGAGCACGAATTAAGAAAGGATATGGTTAACGTTTTAAGAACAATTGAACAGCATATTTTAAAACAACCCCTAATCCCTCTCAAGAGGGGAACTTATAATTACACATGAAAAAATATTTATCATTAGTCACCTTTTCCCACACCATTTTTGCAATGCCATTTGCTTTTATTGGCTTCTTTTTGGCGGTAACCACTACTGCTCATCGTTTTGAATGGCAAAAATTAGTGATGATGGTTTTTTGTATGGTGTTTGCCCGAAATTCGGCTATGGCGTTTAACCGCTACCTGGACAGGGATATTGACGCCAAAAACCC
>JAQBOY010000328.1 GCA_028287805.1 Mucilaginibacter sp. | reverse complement strand
AACTAAATCCCTTGGAGGTAGTTAACGTTACATTAGTGTTTGCCGGCAAAGTAGTTATATTGCTGGTAGCTGCGCTATTTTCTATTACAGAAACAGAAGGGCTGCCCGTATCAAATAATATAGTAGCTGGCACACTTTGGCCATTATAATTTATGGTCCCGGCTATGTTAGGCGAATACCCGCCCTGTGAATTATAAATAAGCGGGTGCATAACAAACATTGATGAAGACAGATCACCTGATGTTAGGCCAATAGTAAGTAAACCGGCTACATAAGTAGGGGAAGCACCAAAAGCGGAACGATTAAACAAAGCCAGTTTAAAACCATTGGTTAAATTATTACTCAATTTAAAGTAGCTTAACGGGCTGCCTATAGCATTGTTGGTGAAACTAACGCCAGGCGCTACACCAAACACGTCATTAGAATGTGCAGCCATATTTTTACCTGTAGTTACATCAACCACTTTATAATATAAAAAAAAGGGTATCCGGCCCGTAGTTACGCTGCCGTTGCTGTCTCCAATTTTAACTGTTGCATAGGCCAGATTTCCATATTCCTGTATTTGCCCCCCTACGCTGCCATAACTTATTACCGCTTGCTGTGTTGTAACAGTAATGCCATTATATACTAATGAATCACCAGCTATTACAAAGCCGTTATTTGTAATATAAGATGGCGGAAGTATTCCGGTTGCATCCATCGTCATACCGGTTGAGCCGGTGTCAAATGCACTTAAATAACTTGTTAGTACCGACCCTATCTGGGTTATAGGAATAAATACCCGCCTGTTAGTTACACCCCCGGTTACATTTGAATATTCATATAATCCAAGTGTAACAAAACCGGTAGTAGTAGCCGAGGGTGTTGGTTGGTTGCTGTCTTTTTTACAAGAAGCTACAAATACTAATAAAATGGGCAGTAACTGAAAATAACTAAAGTATTTTTTTTTCATCTATTATAAATTATAAAGCCAATATCTCGAAATTGCCACTGTTTGTTAAGGTTTAAAGTAGCTGTTCTAATTTTTCAACAATAATAACTTAATTGCCACGAAAATATTTTGCCTCTGTCATAAATATTATTTAATCTGCTGTAATAATCAAAATCAATGTGCCCAGATCGTATAGCAGTGATAAACAAACCTTTACTAATGCAAGCAATCCGGTTTTAATATATTAAATAATACAGATATGATGCCGAAAGGTTTTAAACCGCCTATGGCTTTCCTCTTTAATATTCATACAATACCTGGAATTATAGCTACAAATACAAGGTACCGAACCTTGCTTCTTTATTTATATATTAAAAAATAAGTTTTAGAAAAATTGCCAATCGCAATAAAACAAAAGGCCTTTATATATCTTTTATCGTTTAAATAAGACAACGAATCAAAATAATGCGAGTTTTCCAACTGACCATCCTACTCATCATCTTCAGCAATTTGTTAGCTTCGGCTCAAATCCAAAACGACATTCCTCAATATACGCATGTTGTTATAGTTATAGAGGAAAACCATGCTTATCATGAACTCATTGGCTCGCCTAATGCCCCTTATATAAATCAATTGTCAAAGGGCGGTGTTTTATTTACTGATTCGCACGGTATCGGGCATCCCAGTCAGCCAAATTACCTGGTGCTGTTTTCAGGCAGTACGCAAGGTATAAAAGGAGATGAATGCCTGGAAGGCAAAACTCCGTTTAAGACACCAAATTTAGGAGCGACCCTTGTAGAAAAAGGCTATAGCTTTAAGGGCTTTGCCCAAACTATGCCGTCCGTTGGTTTTTTAGGCTGTACTTATCTTTTCAGCAGGCGGGCGGTTGGACACCTTTACGCCCGCAAACATACACCATGGGTAAACTGGCTTGGTACCGGCCCTAATTCAATACCCTTATCTGCAAGTGTACCAATGACCGAATTTCCAAAAGATTTTGACAAATTGCCTACCGTATCTTTTGTTATTCCGGATATGGATTATGATATGCATAATATTGGCCTTGCCGGAGATGCCGCTGCCATACGAAGAGGCGATACCTGGTTAAAAGATCACCTGCACGAATACGCGGAATGGGCAAAAAAGCATAATAGTTTGTTGATTGTGACTTTTGATGAAGATGATTATAACGCGAAGAACGGAAATAAGATTGCAACCATATTTTACGGCGCAAAATTGAACACAGGTGAATATCATTTACCAATTAACCATTATAATATGCTGCATACGCTGGAATCAATGTATGGTTTACCTTTAACAGATAATGTAGTAGCCGCGCCAATTTCGGGCATATGGGGCAAATAATCAGGTAAGGTTAAGCACTCTTTTTTTATCATTCATTTGCCATTACGCCGGTGACGCTTTGAATAAAAGTGCTTTAATTTCTTACCAAATGGATTTTCAAAATATTTATAACTTAAGATATATGGTAAGGTTAATCAATTAACTGCTCTTCCATTTGAATTTTCCTGATTAAATATACTCTTTCACATAACGCCCTTTTTATTTAGAAGCAGAAAAGATGAAAGAACCCGTTTCTGCTTGTCGTTATAAATGCCCTGAAGCATTATAGAACAACTGTGTTGTAGGGTCGGCAAATGTTAATAAATGTTAAATTTTCTGATTTTACACTCTTGGTAAAAAATTTCCATTTTGCTACAGATTGTATTTGTAACATTGAAATATTTATAGCTGATATGAATTTTAAAACTTCCTATTTTATTACTCATCCTACCGGGTTTCAAATATTACTGTATACCGGTATATTAACCTGGCTATGGTTTGCTGAGGCTTATATTTTATTACCACCAGTTAAAAGTAAATGGCAACATACCATTAGCAATCTTAAATTTGTTTTTACAGCATTGCCCGTACAGCTTTTCATGACAATCTTCTTAGTAATGATATCCTCGTGGGTGGCCATACATCATTGGGGCATTCTTATTCATCTACCTTTTTCAAATAGTTTTTTTGTAAAGTATTTTATTGGATTTATCCTGCTTGATTTTTTTGATTATGTGTATCATATAATTATGCATAAAGTGAAACCGCTCTGGAAGTTTCACCTTGTTCATCATACTGACCAAACAATGGATGTATCTACTACCATTCGTGAACATCCCGGCGAAACTTTTTTTAGAATGTGTTTTCTAATCATATGGGTTTTCCTTTCGGGCGCTTCTTTTGGCTTATTATTGCTAAGGCAAACCTTTCAAACCATAGCCAATATTACTTCACATACTCAGTTCAGACTTTCAGAAAAAAACGCAAAACGGATAGGGGCTATATTTGTTACCCCAAACCTTCATCATGTACATCATCATTTCAAATTACCTTATACTGATTGTAACTATGGAGACGTATTAAGTATATGGGATAGATTATTTGGCACCTACAATGAATTGGAATCATCAAAAACCGTTTTCGGAATTGATACCCATATGAATAAAAGTATTTGTAAAAGTTTTACACACACTTTTAAAATCCCTTTTAAAAAAACAAAGGATTTAAACAATAAATAATTATTAAACATTAAGAAACAATCCCGATAAAGCTAAATAGCCATACCTCGTTTTCGTTTTCTAAAAGTATAATCCCTTCTGCAATTAGTATTTAAGGAGGATACAACAATACAATTACTATGTCTTCAGAAGTGCTGCATTATATGGAATCTTATAGTTACATAACTATATCCCTGATGATATTTTTACAGGAAACAGGCATTCCTGCAGATGTGCCGTCTCACTTAAAGTATTATGTTGCAGGTGTGTTTCTGCTGGTTCTGTTAATTTTTATCATCATTAAGTTTCTTACTTATTTGAAAGACAAAAAAAAAATTGCCGAGAAGCTTCAATATAGTAAGGATCAAATTATTAAGGTTCATATGATATCAGAAACCGCGTATGTTACCCAGGGACAGGGGGTACATACCGCTTATATTGAGTGTATGGAGCTTTTGGCAAATGATAAAAACATCATTATAAAGGTAAACGGAGAAGGAACGGGAAATATTTTTCATTCTCATACTTACGGGCCATATTATTTCTGGAAAGGAAGAAACTATAAAGGAAGGCGTATCCTCACCGCCCATGTGATACCTGATTCCAGCAAAGGCACTATTCCTTTTTGGAAACAATTGCTGCCGCTCACTACTCTTTATTTAAAATTGGCTTATTCATATGCTGATGTAGTGATCGCTATTTCGCCCACTGTTGAAAAGGAAATTAGGCGATTAGGCATTAAATCAAAAATCGTCCGCATTTATAACCCGGTTCTATTAGACAACTGGGCCCGGACTGAGGAGAACCGAAAAAAGGGGCGGCAGCAGTTGGGGATAAAAGATCATGAAAAACTGGTATTAGGGGTGGGGCAGTTACAGGAAAGAAAAGGAGTTGAAGATTTTATTGATATTGCTGCAGGGATACCTGAGTCAAAATTTGTTTGGGCAGGCGGCAGGCCGTGGGGCATGTTTACGGAAGGAATTAAGCGGATAGATGAAAGAATAGAAAAGGCACCTTCAAATATATCTTTTACAGGCTTATTAGACCTTAAAGAAATGGCACCCATGTATGCTGCGGCAGATGTATTCCTGTTCCCATCCTACCAGGAAAATTGTCCGTTGGCGCCTATGGAAGCGGCTGCATCCGGCTTACCTGTAGTATTCAGGGATATACAAGAATATACCAGCTTATATGCTAACCCATACCTTAAAGCAGCCAATACTGCTGAATTTATTGAAATAACCCGCACCTTGTTATCAGATAGACCATTTTACAATGAAGGTGTAAAAATTTCTGAAAGGCTGATCAGTGAATTCGATAAGTTTAAAATAAAGAATGATCTGATCAGCCTATATACCAATGTTTTAAACAACTATTTCAATATTAGCAGCTGAGTTATTTAATTCATATAGCTTTGTTTTACTCTTGTTTTCCCAAACAACTCATTCTATCTATCATTATCTGGATGCACCCAGCCATTCTATTCCGGTAACACTGTTGATTGCTTCACCCACTTCATGGCCCGCTGCGGCTTTAAAATCCAGTCCCAATAATTTTGCTATGGTTTGCGCCAGCTGTTTATGATAAGTAGTTTCACTTAATTTCATTTCGCCCAAAGAAGGTGTATCTGGCCCCAAAACCCCGAACCAGGTTTGTTCAGAATGCGGTGCTATAAAAGATCCATGATTACGCCAGCTTGAAGTCACATCCCCTCTGCCATGATCACAGGTAATAATAAGTGTGGTTTTATCCTTATAAACCGGGTTACTTTGTAAATACTCCCATAATTCCTGTATATAAGCATCTTCCTGGTGGGCACGGTCTAAATAAAATTTATAGTATCCGGAATGGGCCATCTCATCAGTCTCATCAAAAGCTACATAAAGTACCCTTGGCTGGTATTGTTTTAAATACTCCTTTGCAAATTCAAAGGTCAAAAAATCCAGGCGGGTAGAGTCCCCCAAATAATGAGGGGTTTTGTATTGCATTTCATTCAGATATTTCAACCTCGCATTCATGTTGGGTAAATTCAAATTCATATAACCGGCATTAATCAGCAGGCCTGAGCGTTTTGCATTCAAAATCTGCGGAAACCTTTCCCATGAAGCAAATACCGCTACTTTATTTTCAAATTCCTTTTGTTTATTAATGTACTCCAGCACATTTACATTAGGATTAATTACCGGGCCATTGCTATTGATATGCGGATCAGGGAAGCCTGTAAATAGTTCATTATACCCGGGGTAAGAAAAGTAATATGGATTTGCTACTTCATCCTTGCTTCCCAGGTCTCTGTTTCCATATAACTGCCCGCCTTGAACAACGGTTGACCATATAAATGGGAACAGTAATTTTCTTCGGTCAGTAGCCGCAGCAGACCAAAACTGCTTTCGCACCGCGGGTTTATCATCCGTATATTTTGAATTAATTAATGCAGAATCAGCGCCCCGGTAGAGTTCCTGCCATCTTAAACCATCTAAGGTTACGATTATTACATTTTTAGTTTTAAAGGATTGTGCCAGCAAAGAAGAGCAATTCACAACAACGGCAAGCAAGATCAGGATTATGTTTTTCATAGTTCTTAAGCTTGATTAAAAATAAGGGAGAAATATTAACTCCGCATTTACTTGAAATTAACTTAATGCTTGTTGAAAAATACCAAAATGTGCAGAACTTCAAAAAACACATTAAGACCATTAATATTACCAAATTAAACAGTTATAAACGGCTCATTATTGGGGCGGATGCAAAATAATATTGAATAAAGTTTTTGCTAATGCTATAATTACTAAATAAAATATGATTTACGGGGTTGGAAATTGTTAGGGGGTAATAATCTGTTTCTTAATAAAAGATTTAAGGCACAATAGCGGGCTTTGCAGGCAATGGAATTACTGTTACCGTTACTGGTGTTCTGGAGGTGGTACAGCTCCCGCTTGTAGTTTGTACGTAATACGTAGTATTAGTTGTTAGTGAAGGCGTTGTATAACTTGCACTTGAAGATAATAACAATCCATTAGTAGGGGCATCATACCATTGATATGAACCTCCTGGTGCTGTTGCCGTAAGTATAGCAGAATTACCGGAACAAATAGTAGCCGGGGCAACCGTTGGCGCTGCAATTGCAGTAACGTTTATCTGTTGAGTTACCGGCCCACAGGAAGTTTGATCATTAACTGCGACTGTATAAGTACCCGCGGTGCTTGCGCTTATTGATGAGGTTGTTTCACCAGTATTCCATAAATAAGTATAGGACGGGGCTCCACCAGTGGGCACGGCCGTTAATGTTACCGGTGCCCCAGAACAGATTATAGTTGATGATGGTGTTATTGACACATTAAGTACAGGATAAGTATAAACACGAATGGTAGTAGCATCAGCTGATGCACAAATTGTCCTGTTGCCACTAACTTTATAATCAATATAGGGAGGAGCCCCTGCCTGGGGCGTAACAGTTACTGTCGTAGCACCTGAAGTTGCGCTTAAATAATTATTATAAGCACCTGTAGCACCTGGATAAATTGAGGTCCAACTAACGGAGGACTGCGACAAGCCATTAACCGTCATAGTTCCTGTGCAACCTATTCTTAAGTTAAGATCAGATGAAACCGTTACTGCTGTGAATGCGGTTATTGTATATTTAACAACGTTTGAACCTGGCTTACACCAGGATATGGTAATGTTTGTCCCAAGTCCGGATATACAGGCCGGTGTACCACTGTTGATTGGATCGCCGCAATTTATTGTATAAAAACTGGCTCCGCCTGTTTGATCTGTACTAAAATTGATCATATCAGTGCCGGGGTTAACTTTTATATTAAAAGTGTTGCAGTTATTATCCAAACAACAGTCTCCGTTACGTGAAGCCGATAATGTAACTGAATTATTTGCAGAACCAGAAAGATCAACATTAATGGGTGTTGTAGTGCATTGGGCAAACCCTTTATAACCAAGAAAGAAAAATGATAAGGCCAAAAATGCAACTCTCATAATAAAAACACTCTCACGTTAAAAAAACGTAAAAATTTGAAGCCAGCTTATTTGCTTGATAAATATGAACATTTTTTATCAATTAATTTTAAAATTTTTTTACTGTTGTAGGAGATAAGAAGGTCTGGTACCGGTACTGATATACTTTTTCAAGCTATTCGATTTTCATTTGGCTACAACTCTTTTATTAAACCATCTCCTTACAGGAGGATTTAAATTCTATTGCACCTTGCCTGTATTTATCAAAGGCAATAATTTGTTGCGTAGATATTGAGCCCAGGTCGGAGCACAGGCTTCATAACATTCAAATTCTGCATTCAACCCTTCGTGAGTAAATACGAGTTCGGTTTTACCCCCTTTTTCTGAAATGTCAAAAATCACTTTGGTACCCGTCCACTCGTGCTTCTCACCAACAAAACTCAGTTCACTTTCCGTTACCAGCCAAACCACTTTTTTGCTGGGTATTACCTCCACCAGTTTTTGTTTGCTATAATGTACGCCATCTCCGGCACGAAAGCTAAACTCATCAGCGAGTTTATCCATACTGCCTTTAATTTCTTCAGAATAATATCCTGACCACCAACCACGAACGTTGGTAATAGCCTTAAACACTTCCTGAGGAGTTCGCTCTGTTGTTAGCGTGAGCGTAAAATCTGTTGTTGTCATTTTCTTATATTTTGTTTGGATGATTTATTAAAATATTTCACTAAAGTCTCTTTATGAGTCCGCATTTCTTCTGGATCAAACAAGACCTTTATCAGTCTATTTATCAATCGCATTCAAGCACCTCCTTCTAATGGTGATGTGTAGATGAGGATTGACCTTCCGCAACTGGCAAGCACCATTCTTTATTGATTTCGCAGAGCCGTTCAAGCAACTCTTTATTTTCTTTCCTTACCGCTTCTGTTTCGGCTTGTCCAAGAAACTGAATGCTGTATCCATGCGGCCCGTGCAGTATTACAAAAGGATACTTTGCCCCGGGTCCAGGTTTCCCACCACCTACCTCGTCATTGGTAACATTCGGCGCATAGTACATTACATGCGGAATACTTGCGGTAACTACATTATCATTTTCATCAGGGTTGGTGTACGTCCTGAGTATAGGTGACAACATGTATGAAATACCTGCTCGTTCCGGTGCTTTATAATATTTCTTTTTGTAACGATCCTGAATGATCTTTTTCAGTTCAGCAGGAGGAGTTCCTTTAGCCTGCATATTTGCGATGTCAAAAAAAACGGGCATTATGGTCTTGGCGCCTGCTTCATCAAAAGAAATAGGGTAAAGAATATCATCCCTATACTCATTCAGCGGCCAGGACCCTCTCATTGCATCGTCACCGTTCCGGGAGACAAAACTGTGAAATCCATTGGTTCCTTTGCGGGCGATTTCAAAACCCTTATCAGGATTTAAAACATACACTGTTGCCCTGTCCCTGAGATGCGGTGGAAGAGCACTGAGGGCCAACCGGATTTCTAAATCCTTTGGCAGAGGCTCAATTTTATTTGTCCCGCCGGCGTTCTGTTTATTTTGTGCACTTGCTGTTAAGAAGAATAATAGACTTGCAATTAATGCAGTTATCAGCGTTGTTTTGTTTCGTGTCATAATGGTTATGAAATTTGATGTCCGTCATTTGTTATATTTAATTGGGTAGTTTGCTGTTTAACAAGGTTTCCAGTTTTTTCAGTTTCGATGCCCAGAATTCGTCGAAGTAGGAGAGCCAATGCTGCAGTTCTTCAAATCCGTCCTTTTTCAGGGTGCAATATCGCTCCCGGCCGATGTCCTTGATAGAAATGAAGCCCGCAGTTTCCAGTATTTTGATATGCTTGGAAACTGCCGGACGGCTCATGTCGAAATTGTCAGCCAGGCTGTTGATGGTCAGACTGTCTGCAGAGAGCAGCATCAGCATCTTCCTCCTGCTGGGGTCACCGATTACCTGGAAAGTATCAAGCATTGGTATGGCCATGTGCTGTAGCTTTTAAAAGTTTGTCGATCTTTTCCAGTTTTCCCACCCAGCCATGCAGCAGACCGTTGTAGAAGTCCAGGTTTTCTTTTTTAGCGAAGCCGCGGTGCTCCAGGAACAACTCTGTGCCTTTTTCGGTCGGTTGGAGCGTCCACGTAACTACGGATTCCAGATTGATCTCGCCGCCGCCGGGGCCGGTGTTCCAGGAATAGGATAGTGTTTCGAATGGTACGATCTCGAGTACCTTGCAGTAATGGATACCGTCGAAATTGAGGGCGGCGATGGGGCCCGTCGTGAACTGGAATTCATGTCCGACTACCGGCTGGAAGTCATTCTTCATCAGCCATTGCGCCATCAGTTCGGAATTGGTCAGATACTCCCAGACCGTTCTTTCGGATGAGCGTACGAAAATTGGTGTTTAATAATTTTTGCCATAATAAGTAACCTTTAAGTTACTCAAATATATAAGTAACTTCTGAGTTACGCAATTTTATTTAAAAAAACTCTTCTTCCTTTTAAATATAGATGCAGAATCATTTCTAAATACCTGTAAGCGAGGAGATTTTAACTAAGATCAAAAGCCTTCAGAACTTAATCTAAAGGCTTTTGTTAATTGCTTTTATTCAATATAAAAACTTTTGAATAAAAATCCCATGTGGGACTATTTGCGGAAGCTATTAGTCTACCTTTTTAATCCCAACATAAAAGTTAGGATCAACGCTTAAGGTATCTGCAGGACCGCGCTTTATTAATATTGTTTTCCAACTTGACGAGGCATAGAGCCAGTCCTTTCCTGTTAGATTGGTTTTTATTGGTATTTCAAATTTTGCAATGCTGTTTGTAAATCGGTAGGTTAGCTTATTTGCACTCAATTTATACTCAAAAACGGGTATTTGTGTGGTCCGTAAATACTGATCAAAAACTTTGCTCAAATCCTTCCCTGATGCTTTGCTCATAAAGTTTTCTATGTCTTTTGTGGTAACCGTTTGGTGATAAAAATGGGTGTTAAGATCACGTAATAGCTTCCTGAACTTTTCATCGTCATTAACAATAGCTCTTACCATGTGTAAAAGCACCCAACCTTTCATATACATATCCTCACCCGCGTCCTCAAATATGCCATAACGTGAAATGATTGGGGCTGCGTTTCCTATGCGGCCGGTACTCCTGTTCATGAAAAACTCATTTCCCGCTTTTGACCCATAAAAATCTTCCATTATCAATTCTTCTGCATAGCCGGCAAAGCCTTCCTGCACCCAGCGGTCGGCAGGGTCCTTCGCGGTAATGTTATTACCAAACCATTCATGCGCAGTTTCATGAACTATCATACGGTCTGTTTTCATATCCCAGTAAGTTAAACGTTTTGCACCGTACCGGCCATTTCTAAATTGATTACCATAGCCAATCGCGCTTTGGTGTTCCATTCCAATATAAGGCGCTTCTACCATTTTAAACCCATCCTGGCAAAAAGGATAAGGCCCAAACCAATGCTCTAAAGATCTGACCGTTTTATGTACCTCGGGTATCAGGTAACTTTTTACTTTAGGGACGTTATAATCCAGCACCCAAAAATCCATGTTCAGTTTGCCTTTTTCGCCGGGGAACGCGTCAGGGGTATTAACATATTTACCAATATAAAAAGTGATACCATAATTATTGATAGGACTTGTAACAGCCCATGAATAGGTGGAAGTACCATCTGCATTATGATGAATTCCTTTTTGCAAACCATTTGAAACAGCAACCAGCGTATCCGGAACTATAATACGCATAGATGCTCCTCTATCCGGCTTGTCACCAAGGTAAACCTTGCAGGGGTACCATACACTGGCGCCCACCAACTGGCAGGCTACCGCCATCCACGGCCGACCTAAAGAATCCCGGCTCCATACCAATCCGCCATCCCATGGCGCATTAACAGATACTTTTGGCTTACCTGAATAATAAATAGTTATTTTTTGAACACCCTTGTTGTTTGTTGGCGGTGTTTTTATCATCCACGCATTCCCATCTTGCCTATAGCTCAATCTCCGATTATTAAATTTTACGCTATCAATAGTTAACGGAGATTGCAGGTCGATCTGCATAAAAGGGGTATGTCTGTTTTGAACCACCCGGTATTCAATAGTGTTTTCCCCAGTAATTGTTTGTTTAATATAATCCGGCTTAACTGTCAGGGCATAGTGGAGTACATTCCACCATACCCTTTCGGGTGTAACAGAACCTTTTAGCGTATCCTGCTTGTTTTGGGCTTCGCTTGCACAAGTTGATAAAATTAAAAGCAGAATTAAAAAGTAGTTCTTTAACATTAGCGTCTTATTTTCAGCAATTTATTAAAATACATTTAATCGGGCTTAGTATATAATGATTTTCTTATGCGGGGAATAAACGGAAGGTAAGAAATTTATAATCCGGTGATTTCTATGACATCACCGACCATAGCTGAATAATAACATTTACAAAAGACTTTAAATAAGTTTTGCTTTGCAATAATGTTAAAAATGATAAGGATGCGTGGAGGAGTGACATTAAGAGCGTACAAGTCGGTAATACTGTACATATAAGAGGCTACTATTGGAAGTCTGAATTGGATGACGATAATTTCCATTTAGAAAAGTGTCACATCATTAATTAATAAAGTAAAAAAGCAATTTTAGCACGTCTCGGCCTTGATCTATCTCGGGATGGGTCTTTATCCAGCCGGGACGGTGATCATCGGGCTCTCAAAAGATTTACTTCGTTAAATCAATGATTCTCTCCGGAGATATTTCCCTTGATTTTCATTTCGCGTAAATCATTATGCTTAGGCTATTGAATCGATGTTATACTGTCAAAATCAACAAGCTCAATATCGCTATTCCTTATTGCGCGAACATACTTTGTTTTAGCGTTATATAGAAACCAGTAATCATTTGTCCTGCCAGCATAAATCACATTCTTATCAACATCAATATGCTTTCCACTTTTAGTTTGCATAATAAAATGAAGATGTCTGGAAGGATTTGTTAGGACACTATAACTTGCATAACAGTCAAACGTTGCATACCAAATACACAATATAAAAGCTGAAGCATAACGATTTTTAACGAAAAAATCAGTGTCATTTTTTTTTGCGTATATCCTTATAGACACGTATATAATTATAACTATTATGTACCCCGGGTGCCTGATAACAGTTTTTAATGATTGTTCAACAATCGGCTCATTATGAAATCCGAGCCAAGTCAAAAATCCAGCAAAAGCGCACAATAATATAGCGTAAAAGAACTTTTCTAAAACTGAGAACTGACTGCTTTTACTTAAATTATTGACCGCATCCATAGAAGAGAAATAAATTGCCCAAAAAATCCCTGATGGTGCAATTAAAACAATATCACTCAATGATAAATATTGAAATATCGGAACATGTAAAAACAATACATAGTATAGATAATTCCGAATGATTGAAAATGCTATACCTAAAGCTAAAGCGAGACTTGCTAATTGAGCGGCGTTTGACAGCGAAAGAGTAAAGTTTTTACTTTGTGATTCCTCAATATTTTCCATCTATAATACAATTGTAATTAAATGTACACATACCGTTCGGCTTTAAGTAATTATTTAAAACCTTTATTGTAGGTCTATTTAGTTGTGGAATACACAAAAAGATTGGTTTTGAAAAAGAACGCCAACTTGTGTTAATTTTATTCGAATACCAAATCCGAGATGTCGTCACTAAAGCCATCCATTGGATTTAAGCTTTGTTTTCTTTGTATCAAACTAATTTCCTCGGTTTGTTCATCTAGTAGTTCGAGGCTCAAATATTCTGTCCTTTTTTCAATAAGGTATCTTGGAACTATTGATATTATTAATTCTCCGTTATCTTCAAAATCACGGGAAAGCAGTTTCCACTTGAGTTTAATAATACTTTCGAGACCTATATTGGGTTTAACATAAATACCTTTAGTCATAAAGCCATCAGAAGGTACCAAAACAAGTTCGTCAGGTTTAATAAATAGTGATCTGGCACTATTGCTATACGTTTTTACGTTATTTTTAAATGTCTTGTAATTAAACACATCCGACTGTTCGGTACCGACTTCCTGAAACTCGCCATCAAAATCTAATTCTATCTTATAATCTTCGATAACTTTTTTTCCTACATTATTAATTGTCAGCGCAAACCAACAGTATTGTTCCCAGTCAACATACCTGTCAATCCCCATCATACTGTATCATGGAGAACTAAAGGGTGACTGGTAAGTCAAGTAATATTCGTAGTTAAAAGCCCACAATTTTACCTTTTTTTAGAACCTATCAATTAAATGACCTTTATCTCTTTCAGATGCCTATTTGTTCATTTTAACGAGTTTAATGAAGATATTTTTGAAAGATTAAATGTCATTTGAAGTCAAATAGACCCTAACTTTACCCTTTAAAAGTCATCAAAACTTTACCTATTACGCGCCCCATTCAGCAAAAAACGCCCTTTTCTTATACGAAAAGAGCGTTCCAAGTGGTCCCGACGAGAATCGAACTCATATCTAGAGTTTAGGAAACTCCTATTCTATCCGTTGAACTACGGGACCATTTTCATTTCGAAATTCGGATTTACGATTTCGGATTTTTTGAATTTCTGCAAATGTAAAAAATTATGTGCGAGTTAGTCAAAAACAATTACATATCTGCACATACCTTCTCATCTGCACATCCGCACATCCGCTACCTTACCACCGATCCATTATGAAAATCATCATCGGGGGATACAAAGGTGAGCTTGCCTTCGGCATTTTCAGCCATCAGGATCATCCCCTGCGAAACAATGCCTTTAATTTCGCGCGGTTCCAGGTTCACTAAAATGCTCACCTTTTTCCCTACAATGTTTTCCGGCTCATAATGTTCGGCAATGCCAGACACTACCGTACGCTGGTCAATACCGGTATCAATGGTGAGTTTTAGCAGTTTTTTTGTTTTGGCCACTTTTTCGGCGGTCAGTATGGTTCCGGTACGGATATCCATCGCCGCGAAGGTATCATAACTGATATTGTCTTTGGCTGGTATTATCGTTGCTTCTTCCACGGTTTCAACCGCTTGCTTTTTATCCAGCAACTTTTGTATCTGCTTTTCTATAACCTCGTCCTCTACTTTTTCAAATAATAAAGCAGATGGGTTTAGCTGATGGCCATTTGTAAACGCTATTTCACTGTCAAAAGCAACTACATTCGTTGGCCAGTTTAACATACCGAATATTTTTTTAGCAGCAGCCGGTAAAAATGGCTGCAGGCAGGTTGCCAAATGCGCGATGATGAATAAGCAGTTATGCAAGGCTTCCCTGGCATCTTCCGGATCTGTTTTAATGGTCTTCCAGGGTTCTTTTTCAGTCAGGTATTTGTTACCCAACCGGGCAATATCCACTACACTTTGTAAGCCCTGCCTAAAGCGGTAAGTCTCCAGA
>JAQBOY010000324.1 GCA_028287805.1 Mucilaginibacter sp. | reverse complement strand
TATAAACTGTATAATTGAAGGCCATCCAACTGATGTGCTAATATGATGGTTGGGCCGTAATCACCAAAGTTATTATTGTCATTAAAACTATGGATAGTGGCCGGTAACGGCGCGTAAACCGGTGTGCCTGCTTCTCCCCATATATCAACTCCTAAGTGCAGGCGGCGCGGCTCATTATCCTCATTAACATTAAATAGTATGCTTCGGGAATACAAGGTTCTATGTTCCATGTATCCGCCAATACCGTAGCGGCATTGATTATCTGCCAGTTTTTGATTGACCCACCGGCTAAATCTTTCGGTATCAGCAACAAGGTCCGGGTTTAAGTCTGTATTAGCGGCAGTAAAGTCAAATTTAAAAAACCGGTCATTTGCAACATCAAAATCCACTACTTTTCCAATAAAAGGCTGGTGGATCTTTAAATATCCAGCTAAAAGGGAAGTTGCATCCATTTAAAAGCTTTAATCCGGTTGTCTGTCTTCCTTACTGATCTTGTCGAATATCTTATCCATACGTTCTACATATTCGCTGGTATCATCAATAAAAAACTCCAGCTGAGGTATTATTCTTACCTGATCTTTTATGCGGCCGCCTAATTTATAGCGGATCTCTGAAGCGTGTAATTTGATGGTTTGTAAGGCCAGGGCTGCATCCGGCATATTAAAAAAACTCAAAAACACACGTGCTATAGCCAAATCAGGCGTTACCCTTACCTTAGTTATGGTCACCAGGGTATTAGGCAAATAATTCATGCTTTCACGCTGAAATATAGCTGCGAGGTCTTCCTGTATTACTCCGGCAAATTTTTGTTGACGTTTTGATTCCATAATGTATAGTTAACGCTAAAGAGGCAAATGAGTTTTACCCTGAAAGTGGTAAAGCTAAAAGTTAAATCAATTAATAGCTAAACAAATATTAAACTTTAAACTTTCCGTTCAATTACAACCTTGGGGTATATCTTTAGTTAGCTTAATTAATTTGGTTACTATAAGGGTACTATCGTATCCCGAATCTGGCCCGTCTTTGGTTGAAGGCACCTTTTTGGCTTCAACTTCTACATAAACCGGCACATCCTTTTTCTCGAAACCAAGCTGTGTATATTGCAGTTCTAACCGGGCAGAACTATCCGTTACCCAAAATTCATGCGCATTATTACACCCCTTAAATGATTTTACTTCGGGCCCATAACTGTACAATCCTTTATAAATAACCGGTTCTCCATTATTATTTTCAGTCGATTTGTTTTTACAGGCATAAATGCTGCTTAGCAATAAAGTACCTATAAAAAAGCCTGCTAATTGTAAACGCGTATTGTTAATCATAAGTCATGTTTAATATCGTTCAATCCCTTAATACTTAACCGGGCGCTGATGCCTGATGCAATAACAGCAATGAAACCTACCGTTAAAAATACCAACCCAAAATCCCATGGCTGTATGGCAACAGGATACGCATCAATAACGGTCAGTTTATCACCTATTTTTATAAACCCGTATCGTTGCTGCAATATACAAAATACTACACCTAAAATAAGGCCGATTATACAACCTGCAATAGAAATCATCATCCCCTCAAAAAAGAATACACCCTGTATAGTTTGCTTATTAGCCCCCAGGCTAGTTAAAATGGCAATGTCCTTGCGTTTATCAATAACCAGCATGGTTAATGATCCAACAATATTAAACGCCGCTATGATCAATACAAATGTCAGGATCATAAATATGGCCCAACGTTCATAGTTGAGGGTTCTGTATAATTCAGTATTTTGCTGAGTGCGATTTTTAACTGTAAAATTCCTGCCAATTTTATCCTTTATCTCATTTTGTACTGACGCAAGATCAGTGCCGCTTTTATAGTTCAACTCAATGGAACTTACCCCTTTTGGCTGCTCCAGTAAATCGCGCGCAAATTCAATCGGGACCACCATAATATTGTCGAAATCCTGCTGGATAGAGAAGACCCCTGACGGATAAATATTACGTACTACAAATTCATCTAAAGGATTTGCTGAAATTACAGCGTTACGCCGTGGCGAATAAACCTGCAATGCAGCCAATTGATCGTTAATATTTATGGATAAACTGGATTGTATAGCTCCGCCAATTACCGCGTATACTCTGCCATCGCTTTTTAACGTAAATGAACCATCCTGTATGGTACTATCTAATCTGGAGTTTCTTAAAAATTCATCGCTTACACCTTCCATTGTTGCAATGTAGGTTTTGTCGGCATATTTGATGAGCGCTTTTTCCTGCAGTACTTCGGTGTAAGAGAAGAGCCGGCTATCTTTATGCAGCGCTTTAAAATAAGGAGTATTAGGATCAAATGTTTTTCCAAGGCGGGTTTCAATTTTAATTTCGGGCGAAAAATTACTATACATGGAAAGGATAACCTTCTCGAATCCATTAAACACCGATAAAACGATGATCAATGCCATGCTGCCAATTAAAACCCCCATCATGCTAATGCCGGAGATAATATTAATGGCATGCATTTTCTTACGGGAAAACAGGTATCTTTTAGCTATGTAGAGCGAAGTGTTCAATAGTGAGTGGTCAGTGGTGAATAGTCAGTGTTAGTAGCAGCCCAACTATTAACCGTATAATTTACATAAAAAAAGGATTGTATTGTTTTTCATAGCCAATGGTAGTTTCGGGGCCATGGCCGGGATATACCGTACAGTTATCCGGCATTATAAATAGTTTTTCTTCAATGTTTTTTAGCAGTTGTTCAAAATTCCCGCCGGGAAGATCGGTACGGCCAATACTGCCTTTAAATAAAACATCACCGCCAATTATATAATTGGCTTTCTCATCATAAAAACAAAGGTGAGCAGGCGAATGGCCAGGTGTAAATAGTAAACTTAATTCTGTATTACCAAAACTTATATTGCCCGTTTGGGGCAAATAAACCTCCGGTAACGGCGATACTTCATACCTGAAGCCCATAGCCGGGGCATAAGCCACTACCGCTTCCAGTATCTCGGTTTCGCCAATGTTAAACTGCGGTTTTAAGCCATATTGGTCAAAAACAAATTTGTTGCTCAGTACATGATCAATATGGCAATGGGTGTTTAGCAACAGTACCGGTTTTAAATTATTATCCTTAATAAAGTTTACCACCGCATTCTGCTCAGCGGCGGTATACATACCCGGATCAATAATAGCACATTCGCCGGTTTCGTCATATAAAATATAGGCGTTTTCCTGGTAAGGATTATTAACAAATGATTTAATGTTAGCCATATTTTATTTGAATTAATAAGTAACGTAAAAAATATAAATTATTTACTCCGCATTCAACAAATCCATTTTCAATGTTTCCATCTAAAACTTTTTATCATCACATCAACGTCCTTCTTTACAAAGTTAAGCACAGGCTGTATAGAATCAAGGCGTGGTTGCGAATTAAAATATAAGGCCCCACGCAAATAGCTATGTACACTATCAGTTAAGTAAAACTGTACTGATGAAGCCGCGTTGCCATCAATAGCATAATAAATACCATAAACTTTACGATCAGGATATTTAATAATACCCTCATCAATACTGGTAGCTTTTACCGTATGCTTAAAAGCAAATTTGCGCGCATCTTCCACTAACTCATCAAACACCTTTTTTGAAGTGATAGTTTCATAGCTTAAATGTAATGTGCCATTAAATTGGGGAAACTGCATATTCAACAGATCCTGCATATTTAATAACTTTTTGGGTTGACCTTTCTTTTTATCCAGCTCTATAACCGCATAGGTTGGATATAAAAAAGTAAACGGATAATTGGAGATATATGGCCTGTACTCCTTTTTTGGGAAAACGATGCGGTAATACCCCCTTGGTTTTGGCGAATAATCATGATTGCCGCTGCAAGCCGCAAAAAACAATATAGCTAATAGCCCGATTGTTAATGCTTTCATGGATGTTTTTCTTTTGACGTCCATATTTCCCATGACTTTTCGGCCTGTAATATTAACATTTCATAGCCGTTTTTAATAGTTGCCCCCATTTCTTCCCCTTTTTTTAAAAACAAGGTTTTTTCGGGATTATACACCAGGTCATAAAGCAGATGCTGATCGGTAATATGCTCATAAGGTATGGGCGGGCATTCATCAACATTTGGAGCCGTACCTAAAGGTGTAGTATTGATAATCAGTTTATGCTGTTCGATATGATGCGGTTTCAGGTCCTTAAACAGCATGTTATTGCCAATTGGCTTACGGGTAACCACTTTGTAACTGATACCCAAGTTTTCAAGCACGCATTTAACAGCTTTTGCTGCCCCGCCATCCCCCAAAACCAGGGCGTCATGTTCCTGATTGTTAAGCAATGGCCTTAATGACATTTCAAAGCCGTAAAGATCCGTATTAAATCCCTCCAGCCTGAAGTCATGGTCTTTAACACCTACTTCACCGGAAAATGCTGCCAATAACGGACTTTCGGCCCGTATGCGGATACAATTTACCGCCCCTGCATTTCTGGCATCATTCTCTACCCAATCCAGGTATTTAATGATATTAATTTTATGCGGAACAGTTACATTAAGCCCGCAAAGTTCAGGGTGAGTATCAAGCAGGTCCTGCAGGCTCTCAATATTTTCCAGCGGATACAGTTCATAATCCGCGTCGGTAATATTTTCCGTTGAAAATTTCTCTGTAAAATATTTTTTCGAAAAAGAATGCGAAAGCGGGAAGCCAATCAGTCCGTAGTGTTTCATAATGCAGTATTTACAAAGAAACAGTTTTATAATTAAAAAGGGTTTGAGGTATTGAATAATTTTTGGCGATTACCCCTCCAAAAAATGATCAAATGTATCGCTCCTGATTCCCAGCCGCAACGTTTCCAGCGGAATAACATCCGCAGGGGCTATATTGCCTAAGTTAACATTGGCGCCTATCAGTTTAATAAACCAAACCTGCTGTGCTTTTTGAGGAGCCTCCCATATAATAGTTTCAGCTGGTATCTGGGTTAATATTTCATCTACCAAGCCCTGGCGCACTTCGCCCGAATCACGATAAATACCCACGTTGCCGCTTTCACGCGCTTCGGCAATAACCTTCCATGAGCCGGCTTCAATTTCGGCGCGCATCAGGTTTATCCATTTATAAGGAGCAAATATTTTTTGTACATCTTTTGAGCCAACTTCAGATATAACCGTTACCTGCTTGGCCAGTTTACGGATATACTCGCATTTTTCTTCATGCGCTATTTCTATTGAGCCATCTGATACTTCGGCATATTGAAGCTGATACTTATCCAGCAGACGACAATAATCATCAAACTGCCCACGTACAATCATCGCTTCAAACAGGGTACCGCCAAAATAAACCGGGATACCGGCATCGCTGTAAAGATTTAATTTTTCGTCGAGGTTTGGGGTTACATAAGATGTAGCCCACCCTAATTTAACAATATCGGTATATGATCCGGCTACTTCAATAAAATCATCTACCTGCCGCAGGCTAAGGCCCTTGTCCATCATCATTGTCATTCCGTTGTTACGCGGTTTTTGTGTACGTTCAGGAAGATTATTGATTGTATAATTCATAAATTGAATGTTGGTTATAGACTATAACTAAAAGTTCTAACGCCGTAAATTTATATAAATTATCCTGTAAGTTGAATGTATGGGTAAATCAGCGCAATAATTTTTTCATTCCTAATAATATACTTATTCTGTTAAACTTTAATGATTCTCTTTCGTCAATATGGCCGGCCGGAAAATTTGCTGGAAGAGGAAGATCATATCATCTCCATGCAAACACGGTAATCCAATAAAAAAAGCCAAAACCTTACGGTTTTGGCTGCAATATATTTAGGTTTATTACTGACGGTAGCGATCAGAAATTAGCGCCAACTAACTCCAACCTCTAATTTTACTTGGTATACCGGTTAATAATATCCAATATCACCTTGTTTTTTTGCAATTGCGGCAGGTAATCAAACAGGATATAATGTTTTTCCGGGTCAGAAGTTAAAGCGGTTTCCAGATGATTCAACGCTTCATTATATTCGCCTTTGGCAAATAAATAGGCTACCTGCCTATAATATAATTCTGCCGCCTCCGGATTGTTTTTTATAGCCTGCGATATTACCTCAATAGCATCCACCAGTCTTTCCTGTTCATATAATATGGAGGAGTAATCCAGCCACGCGTCTACATCAACCGGATTAAGGTCTACCACTTTTTCATAGGCGTTTTCAGCTTCAGGTAAATGGCCAAGCTTATATTCCGCATCTGCTATGGCAAACCAGTAATCGGCATTAGCAATATCCAGATCAAGCGCTTTTTTATAAAAATGCAACGCCTCAAAATAACGTTCCTCAAAATCAAGCGTTACCCCAATACCAAACCAGGCATCGGCCAGTTTAGGGTCCATTTTAACCGATTTTTTATAGAAGGCCCGGGCATCATCCATTTGCTCCAGCTTTTCATAACATTCGCCAATAGCACAATAGGTATCGGCATTGGGCTGCTCGTATTCAAATGTATGGCGATATACTTCAATAGCCTCAGCATACTTCTCTAAATTAACCAGCGCGTTGCCTTTGTTAAAATAGGCCGATGCAAAACTATCTTTTATCAGAATCGCATAATCATACGCGTCAATCGCTTTTTCAAACAGGCTCAGCTTGGTAAACGCATTGCCCAGGTTGTACCATGCAGCATAGCTGTAGGGCTCGTTGTCAATATATTGCTGATAAAACTGCACACTTTCTTGCTGGTTATCCAATACATCATAACAAAAGGCCAGCTCATACAAAGCGTCCTGGTTCTCCATGTTTTGTTTAAGGCATAGCTTTAAATACTTGATAGAGGATTCATAATCGCCCATGTTTTGATACACATAGGCAATATGTAATAATATCTCATCCGTTTCTTCAGCCAGCTCCAGCGCCCTCTGGTAATTTTCCAATGCCTCGTCAAACCGCTCCATGCTTTCATACAGGTTACCCCGGATGATGTAAATGTCGGCATCTGACGCTTCCAGCGTGGCGGCTTTTTCCAATGCAGCAAACGCTTCGCTTACATGATTGGTAATAACTAAAAGCTGGGCCTGCTTTATTAAAAATACAGCGGCAAAAGGATGTTGATTAAGGGCATACTCTGCAACCTGTAATGCCTTGGCGGGATCATTTTTCTCGATATAGTAATCGATTATGTTCTCAAACGCCTGGGCATCAAAAAAGTACTGGTCATGATTGCGTATCATTTCCTCGTACCGTTCTACCGAAAACTTTGGATCTTCGGTAAAACCAAATTCAAATTCTTCTTCCATTCAATATTGTTTGCAGAACACTTTTTAGTTTAATATATACAATATACGATTTTTACTGCACTTTTAAACCACTTCTTAAAGTTTTAAATTACAAGTAATAAGCATCCACGGGGCAATTAAGTTTTCAACATACAAACATTTTCAACATCGCCAGGTACAAAGTGCTGATTATTAATTAAAAACGGCGAATAGGATGATGAGGAATTTATTGCCTTAAAGAGTTTATCTTTGACAAAGATAAAGATTATGAGCCTTGATATTAGTGATGTTTTAAAGCGTTTACATATAAACGACATTAATGACGCTTTTAGTACCGGCAATTTATGGGGTGGCAGCAATTTCCAACAAAAGGATATTACTTCTCCGGTTGACGGGAAAAAGATAGCCACTGTAAAAATGGCCAGCCCTGATGATTATAACCAGGTGGTTGAACATGCCGCCAAAGCTTTTATAAAGTGGCGAACCCTGCCTGCACCAAAACGGGGTGAAATAGTAAGGGAGATAGGAGAGGCATTGCGCAATAATAAAGAAGATTTGGGAACCCTGGTATCCTATGAAATGGGCAAAAGCCTGCAGGAAGGATTTGGCGAGGTGCAGGAAATGATAGATATAGCCGATTTTGCCGTAGGACAAAGCCGGCAGCTATACGGCTTAACCATGCATTCGGAAAGGCCTGAGCACCGCATGTATGAGCAATATCATCCGCTGGGCATTGTGGGCATTATTTCGGCTTTTAATTTCCCGGTAGCGGTATGGAGCTGGAACGCTATGCTGGCCTGGGTTTGCGGTGATGTATGCATCTGGAAACCTTCAGAAAAAACACCTTTAACGGCTATTGCCTGTCAGCATATTGTGCAATCAGTTTTTAAAAAGCATGCTATTGACGAAGGCGTATCATGCCTCATTATTGGCGACCGCAACATTGGCGAATTAATGGCTAATGATACCCGTATACCTTTAATATCTGCAACCGGATCAACCCGCATGGGGAAGGCGGTAGGCGCCGCTGTAGGTGCGCGGCTGGGCCGGAGCCTGCTTGAGCTCGGCGGCAATAACGCCATTATTATTTCGGAAAATGCAGATTTGGACATGGCGCTTATAGGGGCAGTGTTTGGCGCGGTAGGTACGGCCGGGCAGCGTTGCACCACCACACGAAGGCTCCTGATACATGAAAGTGTTTATGAGCAGTTTAAGCAAAAACTGGTAAAGGCATATGCGCAGATCCGTATTGGCAACCCGCTGGATGAAAACAACCATATGGGGCCATTAATTGACCGGGATGCGGTACAATTATACCTGGACTCGATAGAAAAATGCAAGGCCGAGGGAGGCCGCTTCATTGTTGAGGGCGGTAAGCTTGAAGGCGGGCAGTACACTTCGGGATGTTATGTAAAACCTTGCATAGCCGAGGTTGAAAGTCATTTTAAAATAGTTCATCACGAAACTTTTGCACCCATCGTATACTTGATTAAGTATAAAACCGTTGAGGAAGCTATAGCCTTGCAAAATAGTGTTCCGCAAGGTTTGTCATCAGCTATTATGACGAATAATTTAAGAGAGGCCGAACAATTTTTATCTTATGCCGGTTCTGATTGCGGTATTGCGAATGTAAATATAGGTACATCAGGAGCGGAGATAGGCGGCGCGTTTGGCGGTGAAAAAGAAACCGGCGGAGGGCGTGAGTCGGGCTCTGATGCCTGGAAAGTATATATGCGGCGCCAAACCAATACCATCAATTATTCAACAAACTTACCTTTGGCACAGGGAATTAAATTCAATTTATAATCAATTTATAATATGACTATACCTCTTATGCCTCACCCCAACCCCTATCCAAAGGAGAGGGGCTTTAAACGAATAACACAGGCTAATCCTCTCCTTTGGAGAAGATTAAGTAAGGCTTTGAATTACTAATTTTATAATAACTTACACCAAATTAAATAATACATGAACATCTTTCGCAAATTTATCCCTGTTTATGCTTTAGCAGGAGCGTTATTATTCAACTTTAGCCTAATCGCACAAACCTTACCATCAGTACATCCTGACGCGCCAAAAAACTGGCATACCCTGGACCTGAAAACTGACGGGTATTATGGCATTAGCTTAAATAGCGCTTATCAGTTTGTAAAAGGCAAAAAAAGCAAGACTGTTTTGATTGCTACTATTGATAGTGGTATTGACACCGCACAAAAGGATTTGAAAAGTATTTTATGGGTAAATACTAAAGAAATTCCGGGCAATGGTATTGATGATGATCATAACGGCTATGTGGATGATATACATGGATGGGACTTTTTAGGTGGCCCCGGCGGAAAGTGCGATTTTAATGAAACTACCGAAGAGGTACGCGAATACAATCGCCTTAAAGTTAAATATGCCAATGTATCTACAGCTACACCAGGCAATGAAAAAGAATATGCTTACTGGTTAAATGTTAAAGCTACCTATGATGAAACCATAGCTAAATCTTCGGCAGAGCTACCCCAGGTACAGCAGTTTATGAATGTATTAATGGCTACCAGCGGTTATATTAAAAAATCTTTAAAATTAAATGCAGATGCCACCTTTACGCAGGCCGACCTTAATAAAATCACTACTGAAAATGACACTATTTCTCAGAGTAAAACGGTGTGGAATTCTGTTTTTCAGGAAGAGGGGCCTACAAATGACAATGGCAAGATCCTTAAGGACCTGAGCGAATATATGGTAAAGATCAATAATGATGTTAACCCTGATCTAAGCGCACGTAAAACCATTGTTGGCGATGACCCTAATGTATGGGATGGCAAACCTTATGGCAGCAATTTATTAAAATTTGCTGATGCCTCACACGGTACAGGTGTTGCCGGCTTAATTGGCGCCGTAAATAATAATGGTTATGGCATTAACGGCGTTGCCGACAATGTGCGTATCATGTCGATTAAGGCGGTACCCAACGGTGATGAATATGATAAGGATATTGCCAACGCGATACGGTACGCGGTTGATAATGGCGCCAAAGTTATTAATATGAGCTTTGGTAAAAAATTATCCCCGCATAAAGAATGGGTGGATGAGGCCTTTAAATACGCGGCGGCAAAGGATGTATTATTGGTGCAGGCAGCGGGAAATGACAACCAGGATGTTGATGCTAAACCTCAGTTTCCGAATGATACCTTTTTAGACGGCTCATCAACCGATGCTAACAATGTAATAAGTGTAGGCGCATCAGCTTCTGTACCAGATGAAAACCTTGCAGCAACCTTTTCTAACTATGGTAAAAAAAATGTAGATGTTTTTGCACCTGGTGTAAAAGTAACCTCTCTTGATATGGATTCCGAATTTAATACTGCAGATGGCACCAGCTTTGCATCACCTATTACTGCCGGTATTGCCGCGTTGCTACTGGAGTATTACCCTGATCTGAGTGCCAAACAATTAAAACAGGTAATCCTGGCATCAGCCACCCCATTAACCGGCACCATGGTTTTAAAACCAGGCAGCAAAACAGAAAAAGTTGATTTCGCCTCCTTGTCAAAAACAGGCGGCATTGTAAATGCTTATAAAGCCATGCAATTAGCCTCTAAATTAAAAGGCGAAAGGAAAAAATAATAATAGCCGGGGGTAAAATCTCCGGCTTGATTTTATATTTGAGCCTATAAAATCAACATCAGGTATCATACATGAAAAAAATATTTTTTTCTTTAATCACACTGCTTTTTGTTATTTCTCATACAGTTTATGCACAATCAAAAACTGGTTACCCTAAACTAAAAGGGCCCGAACCTACCCCTTTGAATTGCAAACAATATAGAGATGGAACATTTAAGATAACTTTATTAAAAAAAACAACGATCATAAAGCGATCGGGTTCTACTGAATTGGATTATCCGCAGGGCTCAACAATTCCGATTGTTTATAAGGTTAAATGGAAAAACGACTGCACCTATACTTTAACGCCAACACGCGAAACGCTTAAAAAGTACCCTGATATTAAAAAAAATACCGTTTTGACAGTAGAGATTGTTCAGCAAAACACAAATTCCTTTACCCAGGTAGTGAGCGCGAACTATACAAAGGCAAAAACTAACTGCGAAGTATACAAAATAAAGTAAATACAAGCCCGTACGCATTAAACGAGCTATACTAAACCCAAACCAGCACAATGAAGATCATTACTTATAACGTAAACGGCATCCGCTCTGCCATCAATAAAAACTGGCTGGCTTGGTTACAGGCTACTGATGCCGATGTAGTTTGCCTGCAGGAAATTAAAGCCACGCCTGAAGTGCTAACTGACCTGCACCTGGTGGAACAATTGGGCTACCAGCATTATTGGTTTCCCGCAGAAAAGAAAGGTTACAGCGGTACGGCTATACTTACCAAACGTACGCCGAAACATGTGGAGTATGGGTGTGGTATTGCAGATTTTGACCGGGAGGGCCGCAACATTCGTGTCGATTTTGAAGAGGTATCTGTAATGAGTGCTTATTTTCCATCAGGTTCCAGCGGTGAGGACAGACAGATATTTAAATTTCGCTTTTTAGATGAATTTGGCAAATACCTTACCCTGTTAAAAGTAGAACATCCAAAGCTGATTATTTGCGGCGATTATAATATTTGCCACCGGCCTATTGATATCCATAACCCAAAATCAAATGCCAACTCTTCGGGCTTTTTACCAGAGGAACGGGAATGGATGGAAAACTTTATTGAATCTGGCTTTGTAGATACCTTTAGGCATTTAAACAAGGAGCCGCATAATTATACCTGGTGGAGTTTCCGGTTTAACGCCCGCGCCAAAAACCTGGGTTGGCGCATTGATTATGCCATGGCCAGCAAAGAGCTGGAAGACAATATTAAACGCGTTGCTATTTTGCCAGAAGCAAAGCACTCTGATCATTGCCCCATGTTGCTGGAAATGGAATTTTAATTTAATTTTTTAAGATCAACTTAAAGATTTTTTCACCAAAGTAAGGATAGAATGCAACCCATTAATTTTAATCTCGTAAACACTTCCCAGCAGCATGCCTAATTTTCCGGGAGGAAACCCCTTATTATGGAGCCATTCCAGGTAATAAACAGGCAGATCGCTTATTAAGGTACCTTTATATTTACCAAAAGGCATTTTGGTTTGTATGATCTCTATCAATATTTTAGAGTCGACATTTACATTCTCCACGGGGTAAATATAAAGCCTTTAAACAGAAAAAGTCAAAATGGGTGATTAATAATCATTAATTAATACTCAATTATTAGCTATTGATACAAGTCATTTATTTATCAATAAAAGACTTTATCTTTAAAAAAATAAATATAAACTAATCTGGCGGATATACCGCTATATGCTTATAAGTCGATTTAATAATATACGTTGACATAATAAAACAAAAAAACCTAAGTTAATTAATCTGTATATCAACATATTAGCACATGACGAAAAAATATTACTTTAAAAGCCTGCAATTTATTCTGGTTTCACTGTTACTATTCGCGTTAGCTTCGTGTAAAAAAGATAAATCAAATAATTCACCGGCTACAGCTACGCCTACAAAATTAGGATTGTATGAAGTTGATTCATCCATTTATAAACTGTTGTACATCGGGGTTATCAAAATCGGAACTAATACTTTAAGTACTACTGATTTAATATTTGATACTGGTTCGGGCGGAATGGTTGTTGACGCCACCGGCCTTATACCAGCATCTATGATCACCAATTCTGGTTTTAATTTCACCGGAGATTCAACTGTGGTTAATGGCATTACTATTACCAACCAGCAATCAATTGTTGAATATGGCAGCGACAGCAGCAGCTCAACAAAAGTATATGGCAACCTGGCTTATGCACCCGTAACCATTGGCGACCAACAAAAGGGAAATATTACTATTAAACGCCTTCCATTTTTTTTATATTATAAAGGAGTTGATGCCGGTGGAATTAAGCAACCTGTACATTATTTTGATGTAATGGGCGTATCGCCTCAATATGATATTGTTTTTGCAAACAATGAATATATTACCAGTCCTTTTAGTTATTTCGATCCTGGTACCGGCCTTACCAAAGGCTTTAAAATGGCTGCATTGGGCACCAGTAAGTTTTCGCTTAACGGCACTTTCGTGCCGGATGTAATTACTTTAGGTTTAACCGCAGCTGACCTTTCAACCTCATCTGGCTTTT
>JAQBOY010000047.1 GCA_028287805.1 Mucilaginibacter sp. | reverse complement strand
TGACATAAGTTATTTAATTGTTTAATATTGTTATTGTAAATGCATTTTCGGTCGCAATTAGATGTATTTACTAATAAAGTTGCTTTAACATTTAAAAAATCGGATATGTCAAAACCAATAATTATCGTAATTGGCAATGGTATGGTTGGTTACAAATTTTGTGAAAAATTGGTAGCCAAATCAACCAGCTTCAAGATCATCGTTTTTGGAGAAGAGCCGCGCAGCGCCTATGACAGGGTGCATCTCAGCGAATATTTTAATGGCAAATCGGCTGATGATCTATCATTAGCTCCTGTATCCTGGTATGCTGAGCACGATATCGCCCTGCACCTGAATGATCCGATTCAGGAAATCAACCGAACCGATAAAACCATTCACTCTTTAAAAGGCATTACCTTAAAATATGATTACCTGGTAATGGCCACGGGTTCGTCGGCGTTTGTGCCTGATATTCCCGGAATAGAAAAGAATGGTGTGTTTGTTTACCGTACGATTGAGGACCTGGAGCTGATAAAAGCATATGCCGCCACGGCAAAAAACGGCGCGGTAATGGGTGGCGGACTATTAGGCTTAGAGGCGGCTAAAGCGTTGATTGATCTCGGTATTAAGGAAACCCATGTCATTGAATTTGCGCCACGTCTTATGCCGAGGCAAATTGATTCGGCTGGTAGCGGAACACTGCAATCAAAGCTCAGGCAGCTTGGCGTAACTATTCATTTAAATAAAAGTACTGCGGCTATTGCTGGTGAGCATAAAATTGAAGCGCTTCATTTTACCGATGAAACCTCGCTTGCTGTTGATATGCTGGTTATATCGGCAGGTATACGTCCCAGGGATGAGCTGGCAAAGCTGGCCGGTTTGCATACGGGCACACGCGGCGGAATCATTGTCAATGAAAAAATGCAAACCAATGATGAATTTATATTTGCTATCGGCGAATGTGCGCTTTACGATGGAATGATCTACGGCCTGGTTGCACCGGGTTATGATATGGCTGAAGTAGTGGTCACTTATTTAACTGCCGGTGAAAAAAGCTTTTACGGCTATGATATGAGTACTAAGTTAAAGCTGATAGGGGTTGATGTAGCCAGCTTTGGCGATTGTTTTATTACAGAGCCTGATTGCCGCACTATCGTATTTGAAGACACGCATAAAGGCGTTTATAAACGTATAAATATTAGTAATGACGGTAAATATTTATTAGGAGGCATTTTGGTTGGCGAAGCGGATGCTTACCATATTTTATTACAAACGGTCAATAATAAGATCGTTCTTCCACCTAATCCGGAAGACCTGATATTGGGTTCAAGAGGAGGCGAAGCCAATGAAGGCGCAGGTGTGATGAGCCTTCCGGATGAAGCGCTAGTTTGCTCTTGCGAGGCGGTAAGTAAAGCTACAATTTGTTCGGCTGTTAATGAGGGGGCAACAAGTATTGATGCTTTAAAAAAGTGCACTAAAGCAGCTACGTCCTGTGGCGGCTGTATGCCGCTGGTTAAGGATTTGATAGCAGGTACTTTAAAAGCGGGTGGTCAGTACATTAAAAATGTGATTTGCGAGCATTTTGATTATTCACGGCAGGAATTATATGATCTGGTTAAAATAAATAAATTAAAAAATTACGATCTCGTTCTTGATCATTTTGGCAAGGGGGACGGTTGCGAGGTATGTAAGCCTGTTGTGGCCAGTATACTTTCCAGCTTATGGAATGATGTGATTGTAAAGCAGGATACTATACAGGATAGTAATGATCGTTATCTGGCTAATATTCAAAAGGGCGGTACTTATTCTGTAGTTCCCCGTATTCCCGGTGGTGAAATCACTCCGGATAAGCTGATCGTTATCGGCCAGGTGGCTAAAAAGTATGGCCTTTACACTAAAATAACCGGTGGTCAGCGTATTGATCTTTTCGGTGCGCATATCAATGATCTGCCGGATATATGGGAAGAATTAATTGATGCCGGTTTTGAAAGCGGCCATGCTTATGGTAAAGCTTTGCGTACCGTTAAGAGCTGTGTGGGCAGCACCTGGTGCCGCTTTGGTTTGCACGATAGTGTATCGTTTGCTATCGAAATAGAAGACCGGTACAAAGGTATCCGGTCGCCGCATAAATTAAAGGGCGGCGTAAGCGGCTGTGTGCGTGAATGTGCCGAAGCCCAGGCTAAAGATTTCGGCATAATAGCCACAGAAAGGGGATGGAACTTGTTTATATGTGGTAACGGCGGTTCCAAACCGCAGCATGCACAATTGCTTGCAACAGATATAGATAACGAAACCTGTATTAAATACCTTGATCGGTTCCTGATGTTTTATATTAAAACGGCTGACCCGCTGACGCGTACCGCAACCTGGCTGAATAAAATGGATGGCGGAATGAGCTATCTTAAAAATGTAATTATAAATGATAGCCTGGGTATTAATGAACAGTTGGAAGAGGAAATGCAAGCATTGGTGAACACCTATCATTGTGAGTGGAAAGAGGTGGTTGAAAATCCCGATTTACGTAAGCGTTTTGCTCATTTTGTTAATGCGCCCGACGAAAAGGATCCCCAGGTCAAATTCGAGCCGATGCGTGAACAGGTAAAAGCGAAATGGTAATTTATAAAACAATTAATTAGGCAAAGCAACATGGAAACAATAACAAATATTGAATGGGTTTTAGCTTGTTATACAGATGATGTGCCGGCTAATGGGGGTGCCTGTATGAAACATGGCAATGAGCAGATAGCGATTTTTAATTTTTCGCGTCGTAACGAATGGTATGCTACTCAAAACCTATGCCCGCATAAGCAACAAATGGCGCTGTCCCGCGGTATGATCGGCAGCACCGGCGATGATTGTACGCCTAAAATAGCCTGCCCTTTTCACAAAAAGACATTTTCATTAATAAATGGTGAGTGTTTGTCTGGAGAAGAATATCAGCTAAAAACCTATCCGGTAAAGGTGGAAAATGGGAAAGTTTATATCGGTATTGTTTAACAGTAAGTGGTTATCGGCTATCCCGAACATCGGGATATGAACTAAAAAATAAAATTTCCATTTTGTAAATACATGTTATGCCTATGGATAAATAATATAAAAAAGAAATAAAAAAATCCCTGCCGGGAGGTCGCATTCCAGACAGGGTTAAACAGTTTTCATTGCTTTAACAAATAAAAAACCTATTCAAATGTACAAAAATGTATTAAACATACATGGTATTGCGCTATTTCTATTGCTTTCATCATGTTTTTTGGTAGTCACGGCTAATGCACAGAAAACAAGTGCAACAAATCCAATATATGCCAGTTCCGGGCCGGAACCTGGCAATAATTCTGATCCATTTAACAAACCCCCAAATAAGGTACGACCTGCAGCTATTGATACTGCCTGGAAACCCGTGAGAAGGATATGGGGTTATGCCTTTGGCGATTTTTATTATATGCAGCATGCTGATGCAGGCAACCGCGGTGCCGAAACCAACTATAATGGTGTACCAACCTATAGAAACGCCTTCCAGTTTCGCCGTATTTATTTAGGATATGATTATGATATCGATAAAAAATTCACTGCCGAGATTTTACTGGCATCAGAGCCCGCTGCCAGCACCGGCGTTAATGGAGCTACATCCATCCAAAACGGCGATAACCTGGTTGACAATAAGATGGCGTTCTACATCAAAATATTTGATCTGCGATGGAAAAATATATGGAACGGGACTGATCTCCTGATTGGTGAAATGCTAACACCGGCTTTCCCGCTTTTAACAGAAAAAATATGGGGTTATCGTGCAATTGAAAAAACCATTTCAGATTTCCACAGAACAAATGCTTATGATGTTGGCGTATCCTTACAAGGTGTGTTTGATCCGGCAACCAAAAATTTTGGTTATGATTTGATGATCGGTAACAATTCTGCGGCCAGTTTACTGTCGGCGACTAACGCCAACACCGGATTCTATAAAGCATTTTATGGCGATCTATATGCTAAGTTCCTTAACCAGAAACTAATAGTTGACTTCTATGCGGATTATATGAAAACCGCGGGCGCCACATCGGCATTAGGAGCGCAATCGCGCAATATGGTTAAAGGGTTTGCGGCTTATACCACGCCGAAGATCACCTTTGGCGTGGAAGCCTATACCCAGCAAATTGCTAATGGTGTAACCAATACGACAACCAAAGCTGGTGAAAATGCTACTGTTAATGCCATCTCGGTTTATTCGCACGGTGCTCTCTACAAGGATAAAATTGGATTTTTTGCCCGGTATGATAGCTATAACCCGGATAATGATTTTAATGCTGCTGATGTTTATACCGCGAATACAAACCTGGCACTTTATAACCCCTATTATAAGGAGCATTTTATTACAGCCGGCCTGGATTTTACGCAGGCTAAAAACATTCATTTTATGCCTAATATATGGTACATAAAATATGTGGATCAAAGGGACCCTGCAACTGCGGGTTATATAGCTAACGATCATACTATCGTTTATAGATTCACCTGCTTTTATACTTTCGGGAAATAGCCGGGGTGTATTATATTTTATTTATTACAACTGATAAATTAAATGATTATGGAAAATCAACTTACTAAACTCAATATATTTTCAGTGAAAGGCATTCAAATGCGCACATTTCACATCACGTGGCTCATGTTTTTTGTGTGTTTTTTTGGATGGTTTGGCCTTGCGCCCTTAATGCCGACCATACGTGCCGAGTTACATTTAACCAAGGCGGAAGTAGGCAATACCATTATAGCCTCTGTTGCGGCTACTATTTTTGCCAGGCTTATAATTGGCAAGCTGTGCGATACCTGGGGGCCCCGGAAAACTGCGATCAGGCTTTTGCTGGTTGGTTGTTTGCCTGTGTTTTTTGTGGGCTTCGCGCATAGCTATGCTACATTTTTGTTGTTCCGCCTGGCTATAGGAGTTATAGGCGCGTCATTTGTTATTACGCAATTTCATACCTCCATGATGTTTGCCCCTAAAATTAAAGGCACAGCAAACGCAGTTACGGGCGGTTGGGGTAATCTTGGCGGTGGCGTAACCAATATGGTAATGCCTTTGATCTTTGCCACTATAGTAGGCTTTGGCTACACCAAAGCGGAAGCATGGCGCTATGCCATGATTGTGCCCGGCGTAATGATGCTGGTTATGGCGTTTTTGTACTACAAATACACTAAAGATACTCCTGAGGGAAATTACGACGAGATAGGTTATACCAAACACAAATCATCCAAAACAGACTGGTCTGTTTTGGGTGACTGGCGTATCTGGGCCTTAACTATGGCTTATGCTATGTGCTTTGGCATGGAAATTACATTTGACAATGTGGCTTCATTACATTTTGTGGACTCCTTTCATCTTTCACAAAGCTCTGCAGGTTTCTGGGCCGGCATATTCGGTTTTATGAATGTATTTGCACGTGCATTGGGTGGCATCGTATCCGATAAAGTAGGCCACCGGTTTGGTATGCGCGGCAAGGGCCTGCTGCTTGCGGGTGTCTTATTGCTGGAAGGTATCGGTCTGATCTTATTTGCACAGTCGGGCACCCTGATGATTGCCATTATATCCATGTTGTCCTTTGCGCTTTTTCTTAAAATGTCAAACGGGGCAACATATAGCATCGTTCCTTTTGTAAATACCAAAAATGTAGGATTGGTTAGTGGTATAGTTGGTGCCGGGGGTAATTTAGGTGGAATGTTGTTTGGCTTTTTGTTTAAATCATCATCCATCACTTATGTACAGGCATTTACTTATATCGGTTACACCGTAATTCTGGTGGCGTTCATTGTATTGGTTACCCGGTTTACCAAATCACCTGTTGCAGCGGAAAGTTTTAAAAGTGATGGATTGGTAGGTGAGGTCGTTTGATTGGTACAAACCGAAAAAAGTAAAGTCTGATGATCTTAAAAAAACAACACCATAACGGATTAACTACTACCTGCTGCTATTGCGGGGTGGGTTGCGGCGTGGTGGTGGACCGGGAAAAGAATGGGACAATTACGGTTGAGGGGGACAAAGCTCATCCTGTAAATAAAGGTATGCTTTGCAGTAAAGGAATTAACCTGCACTATACGGTAAATGATAAAAGCGACCGGTTGCTGTATCCGCAGATGCGTTACAATAAAAATATGCCTATGCAGCGGGTGAGTTGGAATGATGCGCTGGAAAGAACCGCGGCTGTATTCAAAACATTTATCAATAAGTACGGTCCGGATTCTGTTGCATTTTATGCATCCGGGCAATGTCTTACTGAAGAATATTATGTAGTTAACAAGCTCATGAAAGGGTTTATCGGCAGCAATAACATCGATACGAATTCGCGCTTGTGTATGAGCAGCGCCGTGGCGGCTTATAAAATTGCTTTAGGCGAAGATAGCGTACCCGTTTGTTATGATGATATTGAACTGGCTGATTGCCTGTTGATTGAAGGCGGCAACCCGGCCTGGTGCCACCCCATATTATGGCGTAGGGTAGAAGCACATAAGTCCGCCCATTCGAGCATTAAGATTATCATAGTTGATCCACGGGCTACTGACTCCTGTTCTATAGCCGATCTGCATTTGCAAATTAATCCCGGTACCGATGTTACGCTTAACCACGCTATTGGCAGGCTGCTGATTGAAAACGGGGATGTCGATATTGATTTTATTAATAACCATGCCGAAGGATTTGAGCAGTATAGCAGCATGGTTTTTCAAAAAACCTTAACAGAGGCCGCGCAGCTATGCGGATTGAGTGAAGGTAGTATCCGGCTTGCCGCTAAATATATTGGCGAAGCAAAGGGCTTTATCAGCATGTGGACGATGGGATTGAACCAAAGTGCTATTGGTGTAAATAAAAACTTGAGCCTCATTAACCTGAATTTAATTACCGGTCATATCGGTAAGCCTGGTTCGGGTCCTTTGTCGCTTACCGGGCAGCCCAACGCTATGGGGGGCCGTGAGGTTGGGGGCCTGGCCAACTTGCTTCCGGCGCACCGCGAGTTAAATAATCCGTTGCACCGGGAGGAAGTGAAAAAATTTTGGGGCGGAACGGTAATTAATCCCCAGCCGGGCTTAACCGCCACGGAAATGTTTGATGCGCTGGATGACGGCCGGTTAAAAGCCATCTGGATCATGTGCACCAACCCGCTGGCCAGTATGCCCAACGCTCGCGTGGCAGAACAGGCTTTGAAAAAGGCGAAGTTTGTCGTGGTGCAGGAGATCAGCAATAAGCCGGAAACATTGGCTTATGCGGATGTCATATTACCCGCCGCTGCATGGGCAGAAAAGGAAGGTACAATGACTAATTCTGAACGGCGGATCAGTTATTTAAATAAGATTATTGATCCGCCGGGCGAAGCTTTACCCGATGCGGAGATTATTTGCCGTTTCGCAAATAAAATGGGATATAAGGGCTTCGATTTTGAAAGCGCTGCCGCTATTTTTACCGAACATGCCAGGTTGACGGCCAAAACCAATATGGACATTAGCGGATTAAGCTATGAAATATTGAAGGAAAAGAAAACTGTTCAATGGCCTTATAAAAAGAAAGGGCTAACCAACGGAACGCCACGCTTATTTACTGACAAAATCTTTTTCACCTCTTCAAAGAGAGCGGTGATCAGTCCGGTATCAGACAGGCTAACCAGCGAAAAGCCGGATGCTGATTATCCTTTTATATTGACCACCGGCCGTATACGTGATCAATGGCATACGATGAGTAAAACCGGTAAGGTAAATAAGCTTAATCAGCATTATCAACAGGCGTTCCTGGAAATAAACCCTGATGATGCTGCCGGGCTGCAATTAAAGGATGGGGACATCACCGTTGTTAAATCCCGAAGGGGCGAAGTAAGGGTGCAGGCACTATTGTCAACCCAAATCAAACCGGGCGTAGTATTTTTGCCCATGCATTGGGGCAAAATTTTAGGCGACGATTTAAATCGTGCCAATAACCTAACCAATGATTTGGTTGATCCTGTATCAAAAGAACCTGATTTTAAATATTGCGCGGTAAGCATTCAAAAATATGGTAAGCCTTTTCAGCGTATTATAATTATTGGGGCGGGGGCAGGGGCGTACGGTTTTGTAAAATCCTACCGGGAATTGAACAAGGATGACGAGATCTCCGTTTTCAGTAAAGAAAATCATCCTTTTTACAATCGCGTGATGCTGCCGGATTATATCAGCGGCGAACAGCAATGGGAACAACTGGTAAAGATGAAAGATTCAGAAGAGCCGAATTTTAATATCCGGCTGTTGAGGGGCGTGAGCATTGAAAAAATAGACCGGGCCAGCAAACTGGTTATCGATTCAAGAGGTATTAAAACACCGTATGATGTTTTGCTGATTGCTACAGGCAGCCGGGCGTCTGTGCCTAAAAACGTGCCCTCATTACCCGGTATATTTACGATGCGCAACAAGAATGACGCGGATAATTTTAAAAAACACATCCATCAAAACAGCCATGTGGTAATTGTTGGCGGAGGTTTGCTGGGTTTGGAAATGGCCGCCTCGCTTCGTGAAATGGGAATAAAGATCACCATTGTGCAGCGTATATCCCGCTTTTTAAACAGGCAGTTAGATGCGCTTGGCAGTCAACTGCTACACGAGGAAATGGTTGACCAGGGGTGTGATATTTATTATGACGATGAGGTGCAATTGTTCTATGGCCGGTCCAAATTAACGGGTATAGGTTTAAAAAGCGGGCATAAAATTAATTGTGATGCCATGATCATTGCCATTGGTACTACACCTAACCTGGAAATAGCAAAAGAATGCGGGCTGGAATGTAAGCGGGGCGTTATTGTAAATGAACGCCTGCAAACCAGCGACCCGCATATTTTTGCCATCGGCGAAATTGCCGAATTTAAAGGGACGCTTTACGGGATCACTGCTGCTGCTGAGCAACAAGCCGAAGTGATGGCCAGATTTATGAATGGTGACATTGCGAGTTACTATAAAGGGAGCTTGTTTATGAACATCATAAAAATTCACGGATTTGACTTATGCAGCATTGGCTTACCGGAAAGTCCGAATGATAAAGACTATGAAGAAATAGTATTTATTGATAAGGCTAAACGCTATTATAAAAAGTGTATAATTTATGCGGATAAACTGGTTGGCGCTATTTTAATAGGCGATAAGAGTGAATTTCAGGAGTTTAAAGAACTGATTACCAATAAAACGGAATTGAGTGAAAAGCGAATTCAGCTGCTGCGGAGCGGTAACAAAGCTGATCCGGTATTAGGCAAATTGGTTTGTAGTTGCAACAATGTGGGCAGCGAAAATATCCTTAATAAAATCGCTGCAGGCTGTAATACACTGAAAGATTTATGTGCGTCAACCGGGGCTGGTACGGGTTGTGGCTCATGCCGGCCCGAAGTAAAACGTTTATTAGAAGATAGCCTGAAAACAGAAGTATTAGTAAAATAGAGGAGACATGAGAGAGGAAGTAACAAACTGTATCAAGGTAAATTTACCGGGCGGCGTAGTTTCTGCCGGTGATTTATATGAGTTATTATTAATAGCCGGAAATGCCGGTGCACATACAGTAAGTATTGGTAACAGGCAGCAACTGTATTTTGAAGTCGCTGATAGCCGTTTGGAAGATCTGGAAACAGATATGTTCAGGGCCGAGGTCAGTTATGAGATTAACCATGATCAGTTTCCTAATATCATTAGCTCTTACGTTACTGATAATATATTTAATACAGAAAGCTGGCTAAAGGAAGGCGTATATAAAGATATATTTGACCTTTTTGATTTTAAGCCCCGGCTTAAAATTAATCTGGTAGATCAACATCAAACATTTGTTCCCTTTTTTAGCGGAAATTTTAATTTTATTACGGCTGATATCAGCAATTACTGGTATCTGTATATCCGGTTCCCGAAAACAAATACACAATACTGTTGGCCCCGTCTGGTCTATTCCGAAGATATTCCGGTAATCAGTAAAGTTGCGGAACAAATTATTATGCATCATAAAGAGCTGTTCTATGATCAGCCGGAAATAGATCCTCAACTGTTTTATGAAATGGTGATGGCCAGGAATAATTTTGTAAGTCAGCCCATAACCGATCCCTTAAAACTGCCTGATTTTTCACTGCCTTTTTATGAGGGATTTAATAAATACGTAAATGATAAGTATTGGCTGGGAATATACCGGCGCAATGAATGGTTTCCTCTTCAACTGTTAAAGGATATTTGTGCGCTGTGCCTTAAAACCCGAGTGGGGCAATTATATACTACACCCTGGAAATCGCTGTTAATAAAAGGAATAAATGAAGATGACCGTAGGGACTGGGGATTTATCCTCAATAAGTATCAAATTAATGTAAGACATGCCGCAAATGAGCTGAACTGGCAACTGGAAAATTTATGTAAGGAGAGTTTAAAACTGAAAAAAAAATTAGTAAGGGAGTTTGAAGCCTATGACCTGAGGACTTATCGTCTTTGCTTTGCTATAAAGATGCAGCCAAAAACCGGATTGCTGGCCTCTATTATTATTAAAAAGCGAAACACCGATTTTTTTGATATCCTGCATACCAAGGATTTTAATCCGAATTCAAAAGATTTTGCTGTTTTTAAAAGTAATGTTCACCGAAATAAATTAGGAAAATTTTTGATTGAATTGTGCCGTAATTTTTACACGTTGTTAATAAATAATAATATTACACCTATCCTGGAAATCGTAGATACAAAAGAACATGAAATAGCAGATGAATCCGTTATGGTTTATCAATGCAAAAATTGCTTTAGTATTTATGACGAAGCTTATGGCGATGAAGTGAACGGCATATCTGTAGGCACCTCTTTTTCGGATATAGATGTCTACAGTTGCCCCGTTTGCGAAGCAAATAAAGACAGTTTCGAGCTGATGGAGAATAGATAATAATTTAGGGAGATGAATAAATTAAATACCGCTTTCCAGCTTTTTGTGCAACTACTAAATATATCGCTAATAACGCTGGTCAGGAATAGTAATTTCTGTATTTGATAATTCGTCATTGATCGGAATGTCGCAAGCCAGGACATGGATTGTAACTGAAGAATATTTATTACCTATCTCAACCATGCAAGTACCACAACTTCTCATACCACAGCATAATCCAAAACCAACAACTGCCAAATGATTAGAGATCAGCGTCATCAAGCTATGATATTCATTGACGTAAGTCTGTATAGGATAATTTTCACCCTGATAAATTAATGTTAGCGGTATATTGTATTTATCAGCTGACATGGCCAGTAAATAATTAATATTCGTTTTTTGAAATCAACTGCAAAAGCCTGTCCTCATTTTTAATGGACATACTTTTTCCTTCTATTGTTATGATATTATCTGCTACCAGGTCGTTTATAGTGCGAAACAACGATTCATAAGCAGCTCCTGAGAATGAGGCGAGATCCTGCCTGGATAATTCGATATTAATAAAGCCATTGGTATTTATGCCGAATTTATTTTTTAAGGATATAAATGCCTGAGCTACGCGCCCTTTTACAGACATATGCGCCAAATTGCGCATTCTTTTTTCCGATTCCTGTAATTCATTGGCAAAGAATCGCATCAGCTTTATTACAAACCCGTTGTTTACATTCATGGTAGATTCCAGAAAATCCATATCAATGTAACAGATCACGCCAGTTTCAATAGCGGTGGCTGATACAGGATACAGCTCTGTATCTCCCAAACCAAGATGGCCTACAATATCCCCCGTTTGTGCAAAGCGTAATATCAATTCTTTTTCATTGTCCCACTTTTTGTGAACCTTTATTTTACCCTTATAGACAAAATATATGCCCTTAACCGGATCGCCTTCCTTAAAGATCTGTTGACCTTTTTTAATAATAAAATTTTGTTTGTGCGCATCGAGCGCGGGCTTCCAGTCTTTAACACAAGATGTACATAAAAAACACGTGTTTAAGTCGCATCCGTTTTTCGCCTGGGTTACTAAGGTTAATTTTGAGTTTTCTTTCACTGGCAATATGAAATTATAAAATTTATTTAAAAATAGTTAAAAAGTATTGCGTGTGCAATAAAATTGTCGTTACTTTTGCATTGCAACGATGACATCAGCCGTTGTCTATTACTTACTAAAAATGAAGCAACCAGAAAACGGGATACCAATCTCACCGATATTAAATGACCTTAATGATTTCCAGGATAACTCTGCCAGCAGTCTTGTCTTAAAGAAACGGCTTTTATTCATTTCAGCCTTGTCGATTATGGTAGCGGCAGCCATCAGTATTATCGCCAAAGGGTTGATCTTTCTTATTAATATCGTTACAAATCTATCATTCTTTGGCTTATTAGATGTTCATTTTCATAGCCCCGCTGGTAATCATTTAGGCTTATGGGTGGTGGTTGTTCCTGCCATCGGCGGCATAATAGTCGGGTTAATGGCGCTCTATGGTTCTAAGGCGATCCGGGGGCATGGCATTCCGGAAGCGATGGAACAGATTTTGGTTAATCAAAGTAAAATAAAACCGTCCATTACTTTTTTAAAACCAATTTCTTCTGCGATAGCTATCGGAACCGGTGGCCCGTTTGGTGCAGAAGGCCCCATCATCGCAACGGGCGGGGCCTTAGGCTCTACCATTGGACAATTATTTAAAATCTCCGCGAATGAGCGGAAGGTTATCCTGGCTGCTGGTGCAACAGCAGGTATGTCCGCTATATTCGGAACCCCTATTGCCGCTGTTTTTTTGGCCATTGAACTGTTGTTATTTGAATTTTCTCCAAAAGTAATATTGCCTGTTGCACTCGCCTGTATTACAGGAGCAGCAGGTCACCATTTGTTATTTGAATCCGGGCCGGTTTTTCCAATGCCAAATTTATCCATCCCGTCTAATACCGCACTGGCTATTTATAGTGCCATAGGACTAATTATAGGTTTTTTGTCATTAGGGCTTACCAAAATAGTCTACTTTATTGAAGATGCCTTTGAAAAAATACCAGTTCATTGGATGTGGTGGCCGGCAATTGGCGGGCTCGCTGTTGGGATAATTGGTTATTTCGCCCCACACACCTTGGGGGTAGGTTATGATAATATCATCAGTGTTTTGTCTGGCACCGTTTCGCTACTAGTGATATTAAGACTTTGTTTTTTTAAATTCTTATCCTGGGCTATTGCATTAGGTAGTGGCACTTCCGGTGGTACACTTGCACCTTTGCTTACTATTGGAGGAGCCGCCGGTGCTGCCATTGGTGCAGCAATCTTAATAGCTTTTCCTGGTTCAGGGATAAGCATACCTATGTCGGCGCTCATTGGTATGTCTGCTATGTTTGCCGGCGCTTCCAGGGCTTATCTAACCAGCATAACCTTTGCGTTGGAAGCGACTATGCAATCTCATGCTTTATTGCCTTTATTGGGCGCTTGTACAGCATCTTACCTGGTTTCCTTTTTTTTAATGGAAAACACAATTATGACGGAAAAGATTGCCAGGCGAGGGGTCGCTACACCGGATTCGTTTGAACCCGATATTTTACAAAAGCTGACGGTGGCAGATATAAAAAACGAAAATGGAATCATCTTAAGCACCGATAAGACCGTTCAAGAGGCGCGCGCATTAATAGCCGGTAATAAATTTCAAAGTAATTATTTCATTGTGGCTGATAAGGAGGGGACTTATACCGGAACGGTAAGTATATCCGCTTTAAATAACCCGGTACTTGATCCCGGCTCTTCATTAACCAATATAGTAAAAGAAGCCGTATTTCACGTAAAAAAAACTGATTCCTTACGAAAAGCAATTGCCACGATGGAAAAAGGTAAAACTGACGTATTACCTGTATTATCCTTAGATCGGAAAGTTACAGGTATTATTTTTTACAGGGATATTTTATCCGCCTATAACGATCATGTAGATGAAACCGAGCAAACTAACCTACAAATATCGATTAAGCGACAAAGTCAAAAGATGTTCGTTCGTGGCAGAACTGCTAAAAAATAACCGTTGTTAATGGATAATTATGAAAAGTGCGATCTTCTTTTTGATGATGATCTATATTAGTTTAGCTTTCCTGAGCTTATATAAATATGTGATTGATCTCGTTATCGACCCCACATACGTGATTAACCATGTTGTATTTATAGGTAAGTACTTTATTTATTCGATTCTAAATAAGACCTATGCGTTTGGGCTTGCCATTGTGGGGTATCAATTGTTATCACTACTGGTTCATGCTAATTGGCTAATTAAAACGGCCTATGTTATTGCAGTCTGCTTACTTATGGCATTTATATTTAACGAAGTAGACATTATCTTAATTAATCAATATAAAGCCATTAAGCTGTCGATAGCCTATTGCTTAACCGGACTATCTGTTATGGGCATCAATGAGGTTTACGTTAAAAAGGGATAGTTTTACCTCGCGGCGGTAACAAAGTACTTGTGGTAACCTAAAACCATCGGCATTTCTCCCTATAGTTATCTGCCTAGGAGTTTAAATAATTGGGACGGCTTATGACGAGACAACAGTACTAACCAAAAGAGAGTAATGATCTAAATCCGGAAGCAGCAATGCTAAGATGTTATCAACTCAGCAAGCGCCACAAACCCGCAGTGGTGGTGTGGTTACTGCAACCATGCCAACGTGCTTTTTCCGACATGGCACAGGGTATATTGATAATATTTATTTGTAAAATCAATTCATTTTTTAATTATTTACTAAACGTTTTCCACACTTCTATTCATGGAAATTGCCCTAAATATAGGTCAAGAAAGTGTTACTGATTTGCTACTGAAACATTTTAAGTTTCTGATAATCAAATACAAATAAGTTCTGTATCGGCAAGTAGGCCTGCCAAAGAACCCATAATTATGACAGTTTACGACAAATAAATTATTGTTAATAAGTTATGTTAATTTCTATTGTCCAAATTTTTGGATTTTTGCCCCTGTTTTCCTGCTTTTGTTACTCAGATGTTACTCGAAAAAGATTTTTTTGGAGTTTAAAAATTTGAGGGGGAATTAAGGCTTCTTATGATGCTTATAGCTACTAATTGCGCCTTACGGCGCCTAAATTAAGTCTAAATCGGGGGTTACCACAGATGGAAATGTATAAATAACATCAGTAGTTATGGCCCTGGCTATTTCTCCTCATTAAATTAATGTTCTGATTATCAAATATTAATCGATAGTGAAATCATCGGGTGGAATTGTTATGCCCCAATTTTCAGATAGTAATTAAAAAAGGGCCATGAGATACGAAATTTTCAAACCTTGGGTTGTTTTCTATTTCGGTGAGGATGCCTTTCAGCGCCTCAAAGCACCGGCATTAAGCAGCAACTGTTATCGGAACGTTCCTGTTTGCAGGTGCCGATCTTTTGCACAATATCCTTAGTCGCTTAAATTTATCCAGTTAATAGGGAGACCTTTAAAAATATTCTTTATTTTTACGTAAATATCCCTAATTACAATTAAACAGAATATTATGAAAAAGGCATCAAAACAAAACATTCCTAAAGAAACAGAACGTATAAAAAAGGTTTGGGCAAAACCCGAAGTTTTCTTAATCAGCCAGGCAAATGTGCACGGGGGCGCAATTACTTCTGCTCATGAAGCAGGATTTACGCCCAACCATACGAATTATGCACCCAATGGGGCTGGCCCCTTTCCTGCAACTGTGTTTAATAATTATGTGTCGTAAATATATTAATACGGCCTAACATTCCGACAACCAAAATCGAAAATTTTTTCTCGCATAATCAATCCCATTCTCGGAAATAATTTTTGTTAGTTCATCATTAAAGGGAGTTAAAAAGTGGCCGTAAAAAATCCTGATGGTTTGGTCGATGCGACAGCGAAGCCCAAACCACCAGGTGTTTTAAAATGCAGTGAAGCGGTTGAGGAACGAAGCGGCTGGAACTGCTGTCTTATAATCTCCGTTTCGTGATTTATATTCGTTGGATATAGCTGCTCTGGTGTATTATAAAGCCATATGCAGTTGGCTTTTTAAAAGAATATCAGGCAAAAATTTTGCCAGGATGGCATAAATAAATAATATAACATACAGTGGTTGTATGTAAACTGCTGTTAACTTTGCTTGAAGTGCTCCAGGAAGTTTTCAAATATGCGACCGATAAGACCATAAATTAAACCGCCTTTTTAAATCCTCCGTACCTGCACCATTTTTTAACTCCCTTTCAATAGCATAGAAATGATGAGTCAGAAAACTGAAGTTCTGGGCGACCTCATGAAAAAAGCTATCACGCACAGCCGGTTCGATCTCCCGGCATCATTACCTCTTTCTGTCTTCTGTAATTGTTTATTGCAGGATGGATCAGGATGGTTGGTTTATTTCTTAAGTTTATAATTGCTTATTATAAACCAATCTATTCTTAAAACATGCAGGTAATATTAGGTATCATCTTTCATTTTATAGGT
>JAQBOY010000297.1 GCA_028287805.1 Mucilaginibacter sp. | reverse complement strand
TGTACCTGTACAATTATGCAGGCCAGCCCTGGAAAGCGCAACAGCACCTGCGCGAGGTAATGGATAAAATGTACAATGCTACAGAAAACGGTTATCCGGGTGATGAGGACGAGGGGCAAATGTCATCGTGGTACGTATTGAGCGCCGCGGGTTTTTACAGTGTTTGCCCGGGTACCGACCAATATGTGATTGGCAGCCCTGCATTTAAAAAGATGACCATTACGCTGGAGAACGGCAAAAAATTCACCATTGAAGCCAATAACAACAGCAGCCAAAACGTGTATATCCAGTCGGCCACGCTAAACGGCAAGCCTTTTACACATAACTGGATAAGCCATGCTGATATTATGAACGGCGGCACCCTGCATTTTGAAATGGGCGATATGCCTAATTTTCAACGCGGGCTAAACGAAAATGATAAACCATTTTCATTGTCGGCTGATGAACATCTTCGATAATAGCCGGTGTTTTATAAATGATAACAATGAACTTATTTACAGGAATAAAAAAGCCTCCCCCTTTTTTACTGTTTTAAACGGGCTACTTATCTTAATTTAAAAAAAATATGAAGCAATTATTTGACAAATAGTCTAACAGGCCACAACGCTAACTTTCCTGCAAAAAAATGAATATTAAAAAAGAACAACTGATTTTATTACTGATCGTTGTATTGCAATCAGCAGCAATTTTTGCCGCCAATGCACAAATTACTAAAATCACAAACGGAATATTGGTCAAAGCCGGAGGCCACCAAGTGGGGTTGATAGCCGCTAAAGATGCAGCATTTTGCTTAAGCTTAAACGACTCCATCGCGCCATCCGCGATCAAAAGCGTTTTTATTGACGACAGCAACAAGGCTATCGCGCCATTTACTGTGATTTCCGCGCCTCCTTCATACGGGATTAAAACATTGTATGGAAAATTGATGATTAATACCGAGACCAACACATGGTCGTTATACGACGCGGCCGGGCGGGTACTTATCCAGGACGGCGCTTATTCATCTACCGGCACATCAATACAAATCACCCATACTTCGGAAGGGTTGTTGTATGGCTCCGGGAATAGATCGTCAAAAGAGCTTGAAAAAAATCAGTCGGCTTCATCTGTATGGAATGGAGCTGCCGGTATTCCCTATTTTTGGAATAGCGCCGGGTATAGCGCGTTTGGTGTTTCGGGAAATGATGATAATCCAGCAACTTGGACTCGCGACAAGGCTAAACCGGCCTTAACCTGGAAATTTTCCGGAAAGTCTGCAAATTTATACCTGTGGCCTGCTAAAACTATGTATGATGGTGCAAGGGGATATGTGAAACTTACCGGGAGGCCAAAGCTCCCGCCAAGGTGGGCATTTGGTTATCTGCAAAGCCAATGGGGCTGGGCAGATAGCGCTTATGTATCTAATGTTTTAATTAAATTCCGCACGCATAAATTGCCGGTAGATGCTTTTATTTTCGACTTCGAATGGTACACCACCTTACCCGATTATTCTTTAGGCAAGGATGGCAAGGCAGGATTTACCGATTTTACGTTTAACCCCAAAGTATTCCCTTTCCCGGCCAAACAGATAGCTGAATTAAAAAGCCAGGGCGTTAAATTTATCGGCATCCGTAAGCCGAGGCTGGGCAATACCGCGATGCTGGATACAGCAAGGAAAAACGGCTGGCTTATCAGCCCAAAAACGGATAACCGTGATTTAAACTTTAGCAATGGCGACCTGCGAAAATGGTATGGAGAAAAAAACAAGCCGCTAATTAACGCAGGTGTTGATGCCTGGTGGGATGACGAAGGTGAATCGTATTACACTTGTTATTATTGGTGGAATACCGCGCAGCACGATTTGCTGGCATCTGCCCGCCCTGATTATCGTCAGTTTACCCTGAACAGGGCATTCAGCCCCGGTAACCAACGTTTTGGCTATTGCACCTGGAGTGGGGATATCCCTTCAACCTGGCCATCTTTAGCTGAAACCCCGATGGATTTGCTTAATTTCAGCCTTGCAGGAATGTACTACGGGTCTTGCGACATAGGCGGTTTCCAGGGCACGCCAACCAAAGAAATGTTGGTCCGCTGGTTCCAGGCGGGCGTGTTTTTTCCGATTATGCGCTCTCACTCCAACATTGGCACAACTGCCCGTTTTCCTTTTTTATGGGGTACCGATGGCGAAGCTGCCATACGCAAAGCACTTGACCTTCGCTATCAATTACTTCCCTATATTTATAGCTTGGGACACGGAGCTTATAATACCGGCGCACCTATTATGCGGCCGCTGGTTATGGAGTTTCCGGCAGATACAACCGTTGCCAACATGACGAATGAATGGCTGGTGGGTAAGGGGCTATTGGTTGCGCCAGTATTGAATGAAGGCGGCAAGCGAAACGTCTATTTACCCAACGATACCTGGTATGACTACTATACCGGCGAGGTGATCAGAGGAGCCAAAACTATTTCGGTTGATAAGGCGCTCGATGAAATACCAGTATATGTACGCGCAGGAACCATTCTTCCTGTTGGCCCTGTTATTCAATATTCGGAAGAAACCTCCGACGCTCCACTTGAAATCCATATCTACCCGGGAAAAAACGGCAGCTTTAAAATGGTTGAAGATGATGGAGTATCCTACAATTACATCAAAGACGATACGAGAACAACAACCTATTATTGGAACGATGCAGCTAAAACATTATCGTGGAAAGTAAGCGGCTCTTATTCCGGTAAAAATGTTTATAAAACTATTAAAGCGGTTTTAGGCAAGGAAGAAAAGGGCGCGCTTATCGGCAAAAAAGGAAGCCTTGTTTTTAAGTGATAAAATTATGAACCACTTTGATTGATTATGATGAAGAGGAACCATTGTTATATTTCGCCGTGGCTAACACTAAATGGAAAATCATTTACACATAACTGGATAAGCCATGCCGATATCATGAACGGCGGCACCCTGCATTTTGAAATGTGCGATAAACCCAACACAAGCAGGGGGCTTGCTTTGGAAGATAAAGCCTTCTCCCCGTCAAAAAGCGAACAGCTATGAGACCAGGAAAAACCATTGCCGGTTTCCGGATGAACAGTAAGTAATAGTGGTTTGATACCTGTAAAGTTTTAACTTAATTTAGGGCACCAATAATTAGCCAAACTATTAAGCTTTCATCCATGGACGCTAAACCTAAGTTTACCGAACGCAAGTATGTTGTGATCCTGTTGTTTATCACCTCGCTTTTTATGCTGTGGGGTATTGCTTTAACACTGGGCGATGTACTGAACAGACATTTTCAAAATGTGTTGCATGTATCTAAATCGCGCTCGGCACTGGTACAGTTATCCATGTTTGGGGCTTACGCGGTAATGGGCATACCGGCCGGTATTTTTATGAAAAAGTTTGGTTATAAAAGTGGTGTACTGCTGGGTTTATTCCTTTATGCTACCGGGGCATTCCTGTTTATCCCCGCCGCTAATGCCGAATCTTTTAATTTTTTCAGGATAGCTCTTTTTGTTTTAGCCTGCGGGCTGGCTACATTAGAAACCGTTGCACACCCGTTTGTGGCATCCCTCGGCGACCAGCGCACCAGCGATCAGCGTATTAATTTCTCACAGGCATTTAATGGTTTGGGAGGTGTTATCGGTCCGCTTATTGGCAGTTATTTCATTTTAAAAGCAGGGCAGGAACACTCTAATGACCTGATAGCTGTAAAGCATTTATATATTGTTATAGGTACCGTTATTGCATTAATAGGTGTGGCTTTTGCCTTTGTAAAAGTACCCGAACTAAACGATCCACATAGTGTTGCGACCGATTCTTATGCAGTTGCAGGAATGGACCATGTAGATAAAAAGCTCTTTCAGCACAAGCATTTGGTGTTTGCTGCAATAGCGCAATTCTTTAATGTAGCGGCACAGGGTGGTACGTGGGCTTATTTCATTAATTATGGGCACGATGTAATGCATTTCAGCGATGAAAAAGCGGGCTACTTTTTTTCTTTAAGCATGATCATGATGGTTGTGGGCCGCTCCGCCGGTACCGTGCTGATGCGCTACATCGCGCCTAATAAACTGCTCGCCACATTTGCCCTGTGCAATATTATAATGTGTATAATAGTGGCCCAGAGTTTTGGCTGGGTATCGTTTATTGCACTGCTGTTTATCAATTTCTTTTTCAGTATTATGTTCCCAACCATATTTAGCCTGGGCTTAAAAAATATGGGCAAACAAACCCAACAGGCTTCTTCTTTTATTGTTATGGGAGTTGTAGGTGGTGGTGTTTTCCCGCCCTTGATGGGGCTTATAGCTAACCATAGCGTGGCTAATGCTTATTATTTGCCAATTATTTGCTACACGGTGATATTTGTATTCGGGTATAGCTACAATAAGTTGAATAAAATCCAGCTTAAATAATAAAGAAACCTGCACTAATAGTCAAATAAATCGATTTAATGGCATTTCTATAACAGTCATCTTACAGATATATTTTTATATTTGGTTTTATAAAGACAGCACGTGAAAAAACTTTCAATAGTAGATATAGCCAACCATCTCAACGTATCAAAAACTACTGTTTCTTTTATCCTGAACGGGCGTGCACAGGAAAAAAGAATAGGTAAGGAACTGGTAGAGCGTGTTCAGAAATTTGTTGACGAGGTGGGGTACAAACCTAATTCGTTGGCCAAAAGCTTACGTACAGGTAAGTCGAACATCATCGGGCTAATGGTTGAGGATATTTCCAACCCATTTTTTGCGGCTATTGCCAGGCTTATTGAGGATAGGGCCTATAAAAACGGCTATAAAATAATTTACTGCAGTACCGATAATGACACTCTCAAAACCCGGGAACTGATCAACATGTTTCGCGACCGGCATGTAGACGGATATATAATTGCCCCGCCCGAAGGTATTGAAGACGATATCAACTCGTTGTTAAAAGATGGGATGCCGGTAGTGCTTTTTGACAGGCATTTGCCTAATGTAAGTACCGATTTTGTAGAAATAGATAACTTGTTCAGCACTTACAACGCAACAAAGCACCTTATTCAACAGGGGTATAAGAATATTGCTTTTATCACATTCGCTTCGGGGCAAACGCAAATGCAGGCGCGCTTACAGGGCTATCATAATGCTTTGAACGAAAGCGGATATAAGCCGGTTGTGCAGGAGATTATATTTAACCAAAACGAAGATCTGATCATAGGCCCGCTTACTACTTTTCTTAAAAAGAATAAAAACCTCGACGCTGTTTTTTTTGGCACTAACCATGTGGGTACCTGTGGCCTAAAAGTGATTAATAGCCTTGGTATAAAAGTGCCCTCAGACCTGGCGTTGGTATCGTTTGATGATTATGATGTATTTAAGCTTTTTTCACCACCGGTTACCGCTATTGCACAGCCAATTGAAGCCATTGCAGATAGCGTTATCACCGTTTTGCTAAATAAATTAAACACCTCATCTCAGCATATCAGCTCACAATCCATTATCCTGAAAACAGACTTTAATATAAGAGGTTCTTCAAAGAAACCGATAAACTGATTTACAGTAAATAGCTTACAATAATTAATTATTGTAAGCCTTAACCTGTAATTTATAACCTTTATTCAGCAGCTTAGGGTCAATCTCTACTTCAAGCGTTTTAATTTCACCCTGCATTAAAGAAAAATATCCGTCGTTGTATAAAGCCGGCAGCAACTGCGCCCCTGCATTATTTAGTAACTGCGCTCTAATGCCAAAAGCAGCTGTAGTTTTGGAGTTATTTATAATAACGTATTTAAGCAATTTATTAACGCCGTTTTTTGCTATAGATATTACCGGCCGGCTTACAGATAAATTTGAACCAACAGAAGGCATTTTATTTAAGCCGGTATAGTCTAAATAAGTATTTCCTATCCAGTAAAAGTTTTCAGATAACAGCTTGCTCTTAGCATCAAATAGTTTTAGTTTTAAGAAATAAACCTGAGATAATTTTGGCAGATCATCGCTTTTTTCAAATGCTTTAAAAGCCTCCGTTGCCGATGTGGCACTAACATTTATTTGTTTTTTGAGCGAATACCCGGGCACAATTTGGCCGTTCATATTGTAAACAGATGCTTCTGCAGTTAGCCCGGCTATGTTGTAGGGCTTATTGTTAATTATTTTAACAGAATTGGTAGCGGGGTTCCATTGTATATGAACAGGCTCGCAAGCCGTTTTAGCACCAAAGTATGCGCCTGTAAGGTCATAATAGTAATCATAAGTTTGCCATATCATAGATGGATACGCCGATTGGCTCATCCATATCAGCATACCGGAAGCGTCTTTCCACATGTGGTCGTTCCAGGATTCGTACATAGCTTTCATGGTTTCTACATTTTGCATTTGGGCTTTTTTACAAAAGTCTTCTAACGAGGTAGCCTTACCGTAGCTGTTATTGATGGTGTTGATATATTTGACCGGGTCGGAACCGCCGCCCAGGCCGCCGTCTGTGCTAAAAAAGTGACGGGCCCACATATTGGTTTTGCTGTTAACGGCCTCTGTTGTTGGAGCCACCCAGTAATCGGCAGGCATAAATTTTTTAAAACTTTCTACGTTCACAAAGGTAGCCATACCCAGCTCACTGCGCATACCGTAAGAATCCTTAGAGAACAGATAGCCATTATGCGGATCGGTAAAATATGTTTTAGGATCGGTATTACTCCAAAGCCCGCTGCCCGATAAAACCCTGCTGCTGCCATGTATAGAAAAGTTTGGATTAGTTTCCCCAGCGTTTGATCTCGCAAGGTACAATCTGTCCTCTCCGTCGTTATCCTTAATCGCGCTTTTAATTACATTGTTCAGCGGCCCGTTAGGATCGCCACCCGGTACGCCTTCGTTAGCGCCGCACCATATTATCACAGACGGATGGTCTCTCAGTTTTTTAACTTTTTCTATTGCGTTGCTCTTAAATATATCCAAGCTATCAATCTGCCCAAAATTATTCAGCCAGAAATCGTCCCAAACCATAATGCCATATTTATCGCAGTAATTATAAAAGGCTTCATCGGTAACCTCACCAGTCCAGTTCCTGATGATATTATAGTTCATTTCCTTATGAAACCTGATGCGGGTATCATAATCTTTACCCCGGGCTTTCAGCATATAATCGCTCATGCCCCAGTTGCCACCTTTTAATAATATAGGCACATCAT
>JAQBOY010000294.1 GCA_028287805.1 Mucilaginibacter sp. | reverse complement strand
AACCATTCACCAAATCTCGTAACTTTACTTTTATGAAATTACGTGTATTGGTTTTTATTAACGCCGCGGCGGTGGCTGTAACTCTTTCTATTGTAAACTTCTATTTTAAGCATAGCCTTTATGATATGCTCATCACTTTCACCGCAACCATCATTACCAGCTTTGCGGTTTTTTATTATTTAATAGAAAAATACATCTATTCAAAAATTAAGCTTATTTATAAGCTTATTCATAATTTAAAACTGGGGCGTGATCTGCGCGATGCCCTGGGCGAGCATATTACCTCTGACCCTATTAATGATGTAGAACTGGAAGTAAAAGAATGGGCGCGTCAAAAAAAGAGTGAAATTGACCGCTTACGCGACCAGGAAAAGTTCAGACGTGATTTTCTTTCTAATATCTCGCATGAATTTAAAACTCCGCTGTTTGCCATACAGGGATACATTGAAGCCTTACAGGATGACGATTTTGAAGATAAGGAATTGGCCAAGCAGTTTTTGGATAAAGCATCGCGGAATGTTGACCGGTTGAGCTACCTGATTAAGGACCTGGATGAAATATCAAAGCTCGAAACCGGCGAGATGCCCATCAATTACATCAAATTTAAAATAAATGACCTGATAAAAGAGGTGTTTGAGGCTTCAGAGATGAAAGCAAAGCAACATAACATTAAATTAATATTCAAGCAAAAATATGATGAGCCAATATTGGTAAATGCCGACCGCGAAAAAATTACGCAGGTACTGATTAACCTTATAGACAACTCGTTTAAATATGGAAAAGAAGGTGGAAGCACATCAGTTAGCCTGTTTGAATTGCATGATCAGGTGCTGGTTGAAGTTACCGATGATGGCATAGGGATTGAAGAAAAGTACCTTCCGAGGCTGTTTGAGCGCTTTTTCAGGACAGATAGCAGCCGTTCACGACAGATAGGCGGGTCGGGGTTAGGCCTTGCAATTGTAAAACATATTATTGAAGCACATCAACAAACTATTAACGTTCGCAGTACCGAAAACTTAGGTTCAACATTTGGCTTCACGCTCCAAAAAGCCAGGCAGACTTTACCTTTTCCTAACATACCTGTTCTAAAAAGTTAACATTAAATTAACATTGCAATTTTACCTTTGTTCAAATTTCAATAAAAATGTCATTAAACAGCATCTTCCAATATTTTGTACCAAAAGACAAAAAAATATTTTTCCCTCTGTTTGAGCAAGCTTCCAATAATGTTGTTGTAATGGCAACCATATTGGTTGAGGTGGTTAACTCAAGCAATCCGACTACACGCGAAGAGCTATTTAAACAAATTGATAAATTAGAAAACAAAGGCGATGAGATCACTCACCAGGTTTACCTGGAACTGGGAAAAAACTTCATTACCCCATTTGACAGAGAAGACATTCATGCGTTAGCCAGTGCCATTGATGATGTGGCCGATTATATACAGGGAGCGGCCAATCGCATGAGCCTTTACCGGATTGATGATTTTAATGAGCATATACGCAAGCTGTCTGAACTGGTATTACAAGCAGGCATTGACCTTGAAAAGGCCGTACGCGAGTTAAAGGACCTTAAAAATGTACGTAATATTGCCGATTCATGTATCCGCATCAACAGCGTAGAAAACCAGGCCGATTATGTTTTTGACCGCGCTGTTGCCGATTTATTTTTATATGAAAAGGATGCTATTCGCCTTATCAAGTATAAAGAGATATATTCGGCTTTGGAAACCGCTACTGATATGTGCGAAGACGCGGCCGATGTTATGGAATCGATTTTAGTTAAAAATGCCTAAGCCCTAACTATCACTTAATGATTACTACCCTGTTAGTTGTTGTGGTTTGCCTCGCATTAGTCTTTGATTATACCAATGGCTTTCATGATGCCGCAAACTCCATCGCAACCATTGTTTCTACTAAAGTACTTACTCCATTCCAGGCCGTACTATGGGCCGCCGCTTTTAATTTTTTAGCTTATTTTGTGGTTAAAGATCATAAGGTAGCTAATACGGTATCTAAAATTGTTGTTGAACACTTTGTTACTATCCACGTAATATTAGCTGGCCTGATTGCCGCCATTACCTGGAACCTGGCCACCTGGTGGTTTGGCATACCCTCCAGTTCCTCACATACCCTTATTGGCGGCTTTGCCGGCGCAGGCATAACTAATGCCCTGTACATGGGCTCAAGCGCTTTAAGCGCGGTGAACACGCACTATATACTAACTATTATCACCTATATCGTATTAGCGCCTTTTATAGGTTTGTTTGTAGCCTACGTTATAACGATTATCATTTTACACATCTGCAAAAACGTAAGGCCGGCCATTGCTGAACGCTGGTTCAAAGCATTACAGCTCATATCGTCAGCGCTGCTTAGTTTTGCTCATGGCACCAACGACGCGCAAAAAGTAATGGGTATTTTATATATCACGATGGTTTCCGAAAAGATCATCAGCAATACAGCCCCAATGCCGGAATGGATACCATTAGCCTGTTATTCGGCCATTAGTTTAGGTACTATGTCGGGCGGATGGAAAATTGTTAAAACAATGGGTACAAAAATAACCAAGATAACACCATTGGAAGGCGTTAGCGCTGAAACTGCTGCCGCTGTTACTTTAGGCCTTACCGAGCATTTTGGCATACCTGTTTCAACCACACATACCATTACAGGTTCAATTATAGGTGTTGGCTTAACTAAGCGGGTATCCGCTGTACGCTGGGGCGTAACAATTAATCTGATATGGGCCTGGATAATTACTATACCTGTTTCGGCGCTTATTGCAGCGCTTGTATTTGCATTATTACGGCTGATTGGATAAACATCCTTGTCATTTCAAATTTTTAAATTCGGATTCTGAAGAAGAAATAACATGAAGTTTAAATACGCTAAACCTATTTCACTTTAAATTTGTATTAGATTTGTCTCTGTTGTTTATAATGAGATTTAACTTTAATTTTTTTCCTTTATCTAATGAAAAGATTCTTCCTGCTAATCCCGCTATTATTTTTATTTATTGCTTTATCCGGTTTTGATACGGTACATAAGCACCAGGCTATACCTTCCACATTAGAAATTGGCTCTGCTTTAAAGCAAGCCCTTGAGCAGGGAACCGCAAAAAGCACAGATCAGCTTTCGGCAATGAACGGCTTTTTTGGTAACGCGGCGGTTAAGATCATGTTTCCGCCCCAAGCACGTAAGGCAGAGAATACTTTGCGTAAACTTGGGCTTAATCAATTATGTGATAATGTTATTCTATCCCTTAACCGCGCTGCTGAGGATGCGGCTAAGCAGGCAAAACCTATATTTGTTAATGCGGTTCGCCAAATGACCCTAACGGATGTAACCAATATCCTGCTGGGCAATACCGATGCGGCAACACAATATTTTAAACGTACCACTACTGCCGATCTTAGCGCCAAATTTAGGCCTGTTATTCAAAACAGCCTTAGTAAAGTTGGCGCAACCAAATACTATGGTGACGCGGCAAACGCTTATAATAAAGTTCCGTTTGTAGCTAAAATAAACCCGGATATTGTTGATTATGCCACCCAAAAGACCATTGAAGGATTATTTATAGAGATAGCACAGGAAGAATTGAACATTCGCCAAAACTTGGGCGCCCGCTCAACGCCATTACTGCAAAAAGTATTTCAATTTGCAGATAAAAATAAGAAGCTTTAAAAAAAGGAGATTATCTTATATGTTTACGATCAGTGAAAATCAACATTAACGGTAACTTCTTTAGCCTGTTTATTGGCGTTACCTATCCATGCCGGGCCGTTTTTCACCAGTTCAATCGCTTTTTTATCGGCGGCATCGCTAACACTGCTTTTAACTTTAATATCAGTAAAGGTACCGTCTCCATTTACTGTAAATGATAGCTTTACGGTTCCGGTCTTACCATCGGGTGATACCGCTCCGTCCTTTAAATATTTTTCAAAGTCGTCCCACCCATTTTGCGGATGAGCTTCGGTAGTTTTTTTAGCAACGGGAATGGAAAACATATCATTGCTGCTATCCATATGATCGCCTTTTTTACCAGCCTGGCTATTATCAGTTTTTACAGCAGGTTTTTTTTGAGCGGTAATATCCATTACCAGCATTTCATTTAAAGGCGTTGCTTCATCCTCATCCTGCATCTCAGCTACTGCTGTATTAGTTTTAGCCTCTGTATTTACACTGCTGTCTGCAGGAGCAGCAACCTTATTATTTACAGGCAATTTATGTTTAACTACTGCATGTGGCTGTACTATAATGGTTTTAATAGTATTTTTTTTAGCAGGCTTATTATTATTGCTTAAAGCAGAGTCTGCAACAACGGGCGAAACATCCATGCGGGGTGGAGGCTGTTGCGATTGTACCGGTTGTTTACCGGATATTAAAAAACCGACAACAAACAACAAGGCAAGTCCTGTAGCTGCGATAGCCGTCATCTTCCACGGAAAAATGGTACTGTTCATTAGACTATTGTTATTAAATTCGGTTTATAAAA
>JAQBOY010000292.1 GCA_028287805.1 Mucilaginibacter sp. | reverse complement strand
TGGATACAACCGTGTATTTTACTCCCGCCGCTGTTAAGCTTTGTATAGTGGTTCCGTACCACTTTTCCACGAAGCTATAATCGATAAATGCATGCCACGTAAGATAATTAGGCGGCGTATATGGCGGCTCAATTTTTAACTCCGTGTTGGCATAGTCTAATCCCCCCAGTTCTTTAACACCGCTTTGATTTCCGACAGGGTTAATGGAAGTCTCGGTGTTAGGGTATGGCCACCGATCAGGCAGGCCCAATACCTGGGATGACAAGTTTGGCGTTCCAGGATTAGTGTGCGGCGGGAGGTTCAGATTCTGCGTTCTGCGCTGTAATGCCCACGCGTCAAAACCTCCGTCATCAAAGTAATTAAGCCATTCCTGTATCCATATTCTGTTCAGGTTATTATTAGGAATGCTGGTATTTATAAAGCCCAGATCGTAATTAAAACCATGTCCTGCCGTATTCCACTTGATGCCGTTTTGAGCTTCATACGCGGTTGCCTGTGCTGCTGTAAGTCCCCAGAAAGCGAAATTGGCGTTTATACCTGCGTAGTAGTAAGTGTCAGCAGTTTGTGTACCGGAATATCCCAGGGCAGCTGCCTCTGATTTCATAAAACAAACCTCCGCATAAGTCATTAAATAAAACGGACGGTTAGCGGCTGTTAAGGCAGGCGGAAGTGTGCTGTAATTTACTGGATAGGTCGCTCCCTGGAACGGCTGGGTTGTCAAACTCCACTGGCTCAAAACAGTTGTAGATTTAGGTGCGCCCAGGTGAGGAATTGGATAAGTTACAATATAATGCTTGGAATCGGCTGTACTTGTTAAAGTATCTGTAATATTATAGGGGGTTGCGGCTTTAACAAAATACGCGTCGATCCTTGGGTCACTGTATGACCTGAAGTAGGTAAAAACATAATCACTCATCACCGGAACGGAACCAGCCCCTACAGTATTTTGAACGTATTGGATATAATATGGTGACTGACTTCCTGTTTGTAAGGCATAGGTAACCTTGGGATCATCCGCATCTGAGGTTAAAAGCATGTTTTCATTGGCCATTAACTCCGTTATATTAGATGCAGCCAGCGCAGGAAGATTTTGCTGTACCCTTAGGGCCAGGCGAAGTCGTAAAGAATTGGCAAATTTAATCCATTGGGTCAAATTTCCTCCATATACAATATCAGGATTTAAAACATCGCCGGTAGTTTTAATAGCTGCCGCATCCGCTTTCAGCCTGGAAAGCAGGGAAGTATAAACTGTATTTTCGTCATCGTAATTTACTACAGGGCTGGTAGTTACACCTGCCTGGCTATAGGGGATTGGGCCATAAGTACCAACAAGGTAGGCATAAACATAACATTCCCATATATCGGCAATAGCTACCCGGTTTGAAAAAGCAGGATTATTTTGATACAGGTTTTTCAACTGCCTGATATTTCCTAATACATTAATAAACATGGTATTCCAGGTGCCGTCGTCTCCCACATTGTATCTTTGTCCTCCGGGCTCAATCAAATGCCCATATTCCCAAAGCCAGTTGAAATTATTCGTTTCCAGCTTGTTGGTCGTATTCATAACGGCTCCCGTAAAGATTGATTCCGCATCAGGCGAAGTAAACTGAGCCGGGTTTTTATTGAGCGTACTGAAGTTTTTAGTACACGATATAGCGCTGCAAACCAGCAGGGCATATATATAAATAGTTGTTTTTTTCATGGTTGTTATAATGAAAATTTTAAGTCCACACCATAGCTGGCGTAAGGAAGCGCCCCGCCTTGTTCCACACCCTGTGCATTGCCGGAAAAAGCCGCAGATTCGGGGTCAATTCCGCGTGGCGTTTTTTGATATATGGTCCAGAGGTTGCGGCCCACCAGCGATAAAACAGCGCTTCTGAACATTGTTTTCCGTATGAAGCTTTGCGGTATAGTATAGCTTATGATAACTTGTTTTAGTTTAGCATAAGTCGCATCGTATACTAACAGATGGGTATCATTGCTGGTTTGTTGCCAGTAGACCTGCGGAATGATATAACGGGTATTTGGAGCCGATAAATTAGGGATCATATTTCCTTTTGAATCAAGCACAGGCTGTCCGTTGGAACCCAACACCGGGTAATAGCCCGGGTACATTTCGCCCTTTTGACGTGATGCAGCGGGATAAGGCAAATTATATAAGGAGGTTGTCCCTAACGTTACGGCGTTTCCGCTTTCACCCAGTATCACATTACTAAGCTCCCACTCCTGCCTTCCGCCTAATGTTTGGGATGTGGCTCCTGATGTTGTAGCGCGATACTCGGTGCCTGAAAATAACTGACCACCAAGCCGTCCGGAAACAAGGAAATTAAGACTTATACTTTTATACCTGAAGGTGGATCCAAATGAGCCAAGCGCCCTTGGATTATAATTGCCTATATGCGCATTTTGCACGGTATAGGGCAGGCCACTACTGGGAATAATTAACGGAACACCGTTAGAAGAATAAGCCTGATTTTTACCCTCCAATACGCCTAAGGGTTGGCCAACCACCGCGTTAACGGTTACCAATGAGGCAGCTCCTAACTGAAGCTGGGTGAGGCCGGGGCTTAGTGCAACAACAAGGTTCCGGTTCACCGAAAAATTAGCCAATAAATCCCAGCTAAAGTTGCCGTTTCTTATCGGGGTTGCATTTACCGTAAGTTCAAAGCCCTTGTTACTGATTTCTCCCGCATTGATGATCTGGGATGAATAACCGAATGAGGCCGGGGTAGCACCGCTGAGGATTTGATTTATTGATTTTGAGCTGTACACGTCGCCGTCTATCGAAATCCGGTTATTCAGCAATTTAAGTTCCAGGCCAAACTCAGTTGATGTAGTTTGTTCTGGTTTTAAATGGCTGTTTTTTAACGTCTGATCAAATTGCACATAGGTCATCCCGTTAAAATTTCCACCGTAATTAAATTCCGAAAACAAGTTGTAAGGGCTGGTATCATTACCCACACGTGCTATGGAAGCTCTTACCTTACCAAAGCTTAAAATATTAGTTGGGATCTTAAAAAAATCAGTAAAAACAAAGCTTAGGCTGGCCGAAGGATAAAAGAAGGACTGATTTGATGGCGGCAGCGTAGAAGACCAGTCATTTCGGCCGGTCAAATCAAAAAACAGGTAATCCTTATAGCCAACAGATGCTGTGCCGTAAACAGAATTAATCTCTGATCTTACGAGCGATTCCTGGGCGGTAACCAAACCAGCGTTGTTAGCAAGGCTTTTCACATCATGTACGGCAAGAGCAACTATTGATGCCTGTGTATTATAGTAATTGCTGCTGCGCAGATTGCCTCCCAAATTTGCACTGATAGAAAAATCCTTAAGGTGCTTGTTATACATGAACAAACCTTCTGTGTTCCAAGTCTGATTGTTCTGCTGGAATTCGCTATAAGCGCCAGGTTTATTAGATAAGGATCCCTTTTGAATAAAAGTGAACCTGTTTCCCCATAGCAAATTAGCAGATTCCTGTGCCCTGAACTTGAGGTCTCTGAAAATGGTATAAGTTGCTGTTACCCCGCCTATTATGGTATTATGAATATCCTGGTTGGCATTCTCATAGATATCCCAATACGGATTTTCATAACCGCCTATCCCATTGTTGGTAAATGCATTGCCGTTAGCGTCCTTCCAGGGGATCAAATCGCTTAAAGCAACATTTCTCAATGAATTATTATAATAATTGAGCGGATTAGCCGGATCTTCATTCCTGTAGGTCCGGTTATTGATTTGCTCTTTAACATATTGGATACGGGTTTCTATCAATAAATTCTTACCAAAAAATCTGCCTGCGTTTAGTTGCAGGTTGTTCTTAACCTGGAGATTTTGATTTTGCACCACATCATTGGCATCTAACCTGGTATAAGAAAAGCGAATAGAAGATATACTATCAGCCTGGCTGAGGGCAATGTTTTGTGTTGCCGAGTACGATGTATGATATAAGGATGTTACATTATCCGGGTGTGGTGAATAAGTAGTTACCTGAGTTCCCTGGAAATTTAAAATGGGTTGGCCGAGCATGGGTGCTCCCCAGCTTCTGCCGTTAGACCCCTCCTGGTATAATTGCTGGCCAAGCACCGCGCCAACTTTATTACCAGACATTACATCGTTACCACCTTCTCCGTAAATATTTTGAAAGTCAGGAAATTGTAATACACGGGAGAACATATAATTTGAATTAACGCTTACCCCTAATCCCGCACCTTTTTTACCCTTTTTAGTCGTCACCAAAATGGCGCCGTTTGCTGCCTTTGAGCCATACAAGGCAGCAGCGTTTGGTCCTTTTAATACTACAATAGAAGCAATATCGTCAGGATTTAGGTCAGCAGCATTGTTACCGTAGTCCAGGTTGCCTACCTGCCCGTTCGAATCCGTATTATCAATAGGTACACCATCCACTACCCATAGCGGCTGGTTGTTGCCGGTTAAAGAATTAGGTCCCCGAATGATGACTCTTGTAGAGCCGGTAGACTGCCCGCTCGTAGTAATTTGCAGGCCGGCGACCTTTCCGTCCAGGAGATCGGTAATATTGGGAGCTCTCGCTTCAGTCAGCTCATCAACATTAACACCCTGTTCTGAATAGCCCAGTGATCGCTTCTCCCTGGAAATATTAAGAGCGGTAACGACTACCTCATTTAAGCCGGCTACTTTTTCGGATAACTTTACATCAATTACAAATTTTTTCGTAACCGGTATTTCCTGGCTGGTTAGCCCGATATGGCTGAAAACCAATATGGCATTTGGAGCATCAACCGTTAAATTGTAATTGCCATCAACGTCTGTAGAAGTTCGTTGGGTTGTTGATTTTACAGTAACTGTTACCCCGGGTATGGGTGCTCCCCGGTCATCTGTTACTTTACCTTTTACTGTACGATTTTGTGCATAGCTGTTAAAAGCTACGATACATACCAACAGTAGATTACATAAAAGTCTTTTCATGTTAGTTTTTAATTGGTTAAAAAATTGGTTAATAGATTTTGTATTGGTTTATACGCTGCTAAATAAGC
>JAQBOY010000035.1 GCA_028287805.1 Mucilaginibacter sp. | reverse complement strand
CTTTGTACGACATTTATCCAAATATAAATACTTTTTGTCGTAAATTAAAATTATTCAACAATAATTAAAAAATAGTTTTTCTTCCCTTTTTGTACAACCAGGAATTTGTTATTGATCAAGGCCTCATTATTATAAATAGTTTCAGGCGTGCTTATTTTAACTTTGTTAATAGCAACGCCGCCTCCCTGTATCATTTTTTTGGCTTCACCTTTTGACGCGAAAACACCGGTTTGTGCAGCCAGCAGATCGGTAGCATTTATACCTTGTTCAAGATCATTAAAAGCGATGGTATAATTGGGTAAACCTTCAAATAATCCAATCACTTCAGCATCACTTAGTTCGTTTAAAAACTCAATCCCTGTATTGCCAAATAAAAATTCGGATGATTTGATAGCTTTTTCATATTCAGCTTCGCCATGTACACGTATAGTAATGTCTTTTGCCAGTGCTTTTTGTAAAACACGTAAATGCGGCGCAGCATCATGTTCGGCTTCTAAACTTTCTATAAAGGCCTTATCAAACAGGGTGAATATTCTGATATAGGTCTTCGCATCAGCATCGCTGGTGTTTAACCAAAACTGGTAAAATTTATAGGGCGATGTTTTCTCAGGATCCAGCCAGATATTGCCGCCTTCAGTTTTACCAAACTTGCTGCCATCGGCTTTTTTAATGAGTTGGGTAGTTAGCGCATAGGCCTCGCCTGCATCCTTACGGCGTATCAGCTCAGTGCCGGTAACAATATTTCCCCATTGGTCTGAGCCGCCCATTTGTAAAACACAGTTATGATTTTTCCATAAATAATAAAAATCATAGCCCTGTACCAACTGGTAGGTAAATTCGGTAAATGACATACCCGTATCTCCGCTTATCCGGTTTTTCACCGAATCTTTGGCCATCATATAGTTTACGGTAATGTGTTTACCAACGTCACGAATAAAATTAAGGAAGGTAAATTCCTTAAACCAATCGTAATTATTAACCATTTGGGCGCTATTGACACCGCTGTTAAAATCTAAAAACTTTTCCAGCTGGCTTTTAATGCCATTTAAATTATGCTGTAAAACATCTTCAGATAATAAGTTACGTTCTGCCGATTTACCGGATGGGTCGCCAACCATACCTGTAGCGCCACCTACTAATGCAAATGGCTTATGCCCTGCACGCTGAAAATGTATCATTGTCATGATCTGTGCCAGGCTGCCTACATGCAGGGAGTCTGCTGTAGGATCAAAACCAATATATCCTGAAACCATACCTTTATTTAACAGGTCTTCAGTTCCGGGCATAATATCATGTAGCATGCCTCTCCAGCGCAATTCTTCAACAAAGTTCATGGTAATATTCTGTCTTCAAAAATGGCAAAGATAACAGAATAGTGTAAAATCTCTTTTTTTTGCATTCGCACACATCCAAAATCATATAAAAATTCGTACTTTTAAGCAGGGGGTGAAGTGTTTATGAATTTTTTATCGCATTATTATTTTGAGAAGGATGTTAATAACTGTTACTATGTATTAGGTACAGTACTGCCTGATTTATTAAAAAATGCAGATAAAACTATTGTGCTTCATCCCGAAAAATTACATCATGCCAACCCTTCTGTTAATTTAATTATTAAAGGATGGAACAAACATTTGATGGTTGACCGCTATTTTCACTCATCCGATTTTTTTCTTACCCATTCTCATCAATTAAAGAAACTACTCGCCCCTGCAATTGAAGGTTCCCCGGTTAAGCCTTTCTTCTTAGGGCATATCGCATTAGAGCTCATATTGGATAATCTGTTGCTTACCACAAATAAAATAACCGCGCACAGCTTTTACGAGCATATGGCCGACTGTGATATTCATGTTATACAGCAATTTTTGTCTTTTGCAGGATTAAACGATGCTACCCGTTTCTTTAAATTTTTTGAAGGTTTTAAAAAAGATGGTTATCTGCATACCTATGCCGAAACCCACCATATTGCTTATGCCCTTAAAAGAATATGTATGCGGGTATGGAATAATCCCTTTACTCCTGAGCATGAAGTAGCAATGAATAAGATATTATCAGATTATCGGGCCTGTATTTTAGATGATTTTATGTCGATTTTTAAAGAGATAGAATATAAAATACAAACAGTTCAATCCTGATTTTTTGCTACAATTATACTTTTGCTACTTCACAATAACATAAAAGTTACTAAAAAAACCGCTTAAAGTTTTAAAAAGCCTTAAAAATCAGTATTTAACATTAAATTAATTTTTTTGAAATAAATTATATGCCTACCTTTGCAGTCCCAATTAGAAAATTGGGAAAAGGAGAAAAATTATTTAATGGCAAAAAAACAGGAAGCAGAAAAAGAATTAAAAGCGAAGGAAGCTGAATTGGAGACAGTTACAGTAACCGGAGAAAAAGAAACTATTGAATCAGAGGCTGATTCAATCTCGATCGAAGAGATCAAATCAAAAATTGCAGCAGCACCCCGCGAGGATTTCGATTGGGACGCTGATGACAAAAAGTTTGGTAACTATAGCGATAGCGAGCGTGAAAAAATGGAGAAATTGTATGATGGAACTTTCAGTTCAATCACCAAGGGCGAAATTATCACCGGTACTGTTGTTAATGTTAACAGCAAAGATGTAGTATTAAATGTTGGATTTAAATCTGATGGTTTAGTATCTGTATCTGAATTCCGTGATACACCTGATTTAAAGATAGGTGACACAGTTGATGTTTTTGTTGAATCACAGGAAGATGCTAACGGTCAGTTAGTACTTTCACGTAAACGTGCAAAAACACAAAAATCATGGGAAAGAATTAATTCAGCATTGGATAATGATGAAATCATCACAGGTTTTGTTAAGAGCAGAACTAAAGGTGGTTTAATTGTAGATATAATGGGCGTTGAAGCCTTTTTACCAGGCTCACAAATTGACATTAAACCTATCAGGGATTATGACGTTTATGTGGGTAAAACAATGGAATTCAAAGTTGTTAAGATCAACCACGAGTTTAAAAACGTAGTGGTATCGCATAAAGTGCTGATTGAAGATGATTTGGAAAACCAAAAAACAGAAATTGTTGCCAAACTTGAAAAAGGTCAGGTATTGGAAGGAACTGTTAAAAACATTACCGATTTTGGTGTATTCATCGATTTAGGTGGTGTTGACGGTTTATTGCACATTACTGATATTTCATGGGGACGTATTGAGCATCCAAGAGAAGTATTATCATTAGATCAAAAGATCAATGTGGTTGTACTTGACTTTGATGACGAGAAAAAACGTATTGCTTTAGGTTTAAAACAATTAACTCCTCATCCTTGGCAAAGCCTTGACGAATCAATCCAGGTTGGTTCAAAAGTTAAAGGCCGCATCGTAACTGTTGCAGATTACGGCGCATTCCTTGAAATCATCCCGGGTGTTGAAGGTTTGATCCACGTGTCAGAAATGTCATGGTCTCAAAACCTGCGTAACCCTCAGGAATTCCTGAAAGTTGGTGACGAAATTGAAGCACAAGTGCTTACATTAGATCGCGATGAGCGTAAAATGTCATTAGGCATTAAACAATTAACCCCTGATCCTTGGCAAAATGCTGGCGATAAATACGCAGTTGGTACACAACACGTAGCCACCGTTAAAAACATGACCAACTTTGGTGTGTTTGTTGAGCTTGAAGACGGTATTGACGGATTAATTCACATTTCTGATCTTTCATGGTCTAAAAAAGTAAATCACCCTAATGAATTCACTAAAGTAGGTGAAAAATTAAATGTGGTTGTTTTAGAGCTGGATGTTGAAAACCGTAAATTAAGCTTAGGTCATAAACAACTGGAAGAAAATCCATGGGATACTTTTGAAACTATCTTCACTATAGATTCTATACATGAAGGTACGGTATTAAAAGTAACTGATAAAGGCGCTATTGTAGCTTTACCTTATGGTGTTGAAGGCTTCGTGCCAACCAAACACCTGGTTAAGGAAGATGGCAAGAGCGTAAAAGCTGATGAAGTTGCTGAGTTCAAGATCATTGAATTTAACAAGGAAAACAAACGCATCGTTATTTCACACTCACGTATATGGGAAGAAGCTCGTGCTGAAGCTCGTGTGCAGGAATTTGAAAACCGCAAAAAAGAAGCAAAATCTGCTAACAACGCGGTGAAAAAAGTGAAAGATTCTGTTGAGAAATCAACTTTAGGTGATTTGAGCGTATTGGCCCAATTGAAAGAACAAATGGAAGGTGCTGAAAACAAAGCCAGAAAGTCAACAGCTAAAAAACCTGAGTCTGAAGGCGAAGAAAAATAAGCTTTAAATAATTATTCTCTCGTAAGCCCCGCCCTTTAAACGGCGGGGCTTTTTTTTGCCTCACCCTGCCCTCTCTAAAGAAGAGTGTCTCTGCATCCTATCCGCCGCACTCGCTCAGCTCTGCCGGGTGAGTAATATATAAGCGGCGTCTTGCCGCATAAGGCCGGAGGCCTTATGATATAAGTCACCCAGCAGAGCCGAGCGACTGCTGGAGGGTTATTGCTTTAATTTTAATTTGACTAATCATTAATCACCAATTACTAATCACTAAAAATTATTACCTTTGCCCAAATCCACCCAAACGATGCAAAACCTTACGCTGCTCGACGGTCAGAAATTTCAAATTACTATTCAGCGTTTATGTCGTCAGTTAATTGAAAATCATAATGATTTTTCTGGTTCGGTAATAATTGGTATTCAGCCACGTGGTATTTATTTAGCCAAAAGGGTAGCTGAAGAATTAAGAAAGATATTACCGGGGCATACAATAGAGCAGGGCGACCTGGATATCACGTTTTACCGCGATGATTTCCGCAGACGGGAATCCCAACTGCTGCCTAATCAAACTAAGATCAATTTTATTATTGAAGGAAAAAAAGTAATTATGATGGATGACGTACTATGGACAGGCCGTACCATACGTGCTGCTATGGACGCCATGCTTGCTTTCGGCCGACCAGAAAAAGTAGAATTGCTCGCCTTAGTCGATCGCCGTTATTCGCGTCATTTGCCTGTGGCAGCAGATTATGTAGGTATTGAAGTGGATTCTATCGCGTCACAAAAAGTGGTGGTAAGCTGGAAAGAAACAGATGGGGAAGATAAGATTGTGTTGGTATCAGATGCGAAATAACCCATGCGTCATTGCGAGGAACGAAGCAATCGCGAATATTACAAGTCGCAACTTTACTTCCTTGCTATCGCTCGTTAATAACATGATTTATAATATTAATAAATAAAGAAAAATCTGAAATAAACATGGCAGGATTAAGTACGCGACATTTATTAGGAATTAAGGATTTAAATCGTGACGATATTGAGCTGATATTTGAAACCGCGGATACGTTTAAATCAGTTTTAAACCGGCCCATAAAAAAAGTTCCTTCTTTACGTGACGTTACTATTGCCAATATATTTTTTGAAAACTCAACGCGTACCCGTTTATCCTTTGAACTGGCCGAAAAACGTTTGTCGGCAGATGTGGTTAACTTTGCAGCGTCTTCATCTTCAGTAAGTAAGGGTGAAACTTTAATAGATACCGTAAACAATATCCTGGCCATGAAAGTGGATATGGTGGTAATGCGGCATCCATATGCAGGAGCAGGAATATTTCTTTCTAAACATGTAAAAGCACAAATTGTAAATGCGGGCGATGGCGCTCATGAACACCCTACACAGGCTTTGCTCGATGCTTACTCTATTCGTGAAAAATATGGAGATGTAGCCGGTAAGAAAATAGTGATCGTCGGGGATATCCTTCATTCGCGCGTGGCGCTTTCCAATATTTTATGTCTTAAACATTTAGGGGCCGAAGTAATGGTTTGCGGGCCCACTACACTTATTCCTAAATACATTGGCTCATTAGGGGTTAAAGTAGAACATAACCTGCTTAAAGCCCTTAATTGGTGCGATGTAGCCAATATGCTGCGCATACAGTTAGAACGGCAGGATATTAAGTATTTTCCCTCACTTCGTGAATATACCATGTTGTACGGGCTTAATAAGCAAATACTGGATTCTTTGGATAAGGAAATAACCGTTATGCATCCCGGCCCAATAAACCGCGGTGTGGAAATTACCAGTGATGTTGCCGACAGTAAACAATCCATCATACTTGATCAGGTAGAAAATGGTGTAGCCATCCGTATGGCCGTCCTCTATTTGCTGGCCGGACAAACGCCCGCATAGCATTATAATAAACCCTTCCTTTTTTGAGTTTATATTTTGATACTTTTAACTATGCCGTCAAAGTTTATTTTTCTTGCCATCATTATTGGTTTCATAACATTTACATCGAAAAATGCGATAGCTCAAAGCCGACAGCAGCAAAAAACAGATTCGGTATTAGTGTTAGTAGGCAAGTATTTGAGAACTAAAGATGCTGACTCAATATATGCCCTTACCGGCGAACAATTTAAAAAGACGTTAAGCCTGGAAATGTTTCGTAATGTTGCTAATCAGCAGCTTTTTCCATTGGGCCAAATACAGCAGGTTTCCCTGGTCAGCTTCATAAATAATAAAACGGCAACTTATAAGGTGTTGTTTGATGTGCTAACTATGGAGGTATTATTAAGTTTGGATGAAAAAGACAAACTCGAGCTGTTCTATTTTCGTCCGTATAAAATAGAACCGGTTGACAAAGCCGGAACTGTTGCATCGTCAAATCCCTTAAAAAACATACAGGATAAGAAAGTTGACTCTGTTGCAAAAACTTATATACAAAAAATAAATACGGTTGGGTTAAGTATAGGTGTGCTCAAAAATGGGCAGGTTAGCCTGTACAATTATGGTGAAACAGTAAAAGGAAGCAAACAACTGCCTACCAGTGAAACCTTGTTTGAGATTGGTTCTATAACCAAAACTTTTACGGCTGCAATTTTAGCATGGTATGTTAATAATGGAAAGATTATGTTAAATGATCCGATCATAAAATATTTACCAGATTCAGTGGCAGCTAACCCTGAGCTTAAAGATATCACTATAGTAAATTTAATTAATCATACATCAGGTTTACCTACATTGCCCGGCAATTTTTCATTGCAAAAGCCATATGATAAAGTAAATCCATATCGCAATTATAATAAGCAATTGTTATTTGCTTATCTTAAAACCTGCACTTTAAATACTAAACCGGGCGAACATTATGCTTATTCTAATTTAGCAGTTGGCTTATTAGGTGTTATTTTAGAAAAAATAAGCGGCAAGTCATTTGAAGAAATGGCGTTAGCAATTATTTGTAATCCTTTGGGTATGAAAAACACGGTGCAGCACTTATACCCCTTGCTTACCAGCCGTTTTGCAGAGGTTTATAATGATGATGGCCTGCAAACTGTCCCCTGGGATTTTGATGTGCTGGCATCCTGCGGAGCATTACGGTCCACAGTTAGTGATTTGGTGCTATATGCTAAAGCTAACCTTAATGATAATGGTTTAACCCCCTTGGCAAAAGCCTTTAAATTAACACACGATATTACGTTTAATAACGATGCCAGGCTGGGATTAGCCTGGCATATTATAGTTGTTAATGGTGTTAACTACTACTTTCATAATGGCGGCACTTATGGCAGCAGTAGTTTTTTAGCTTTTAATAAAGATAAAAAACTTGCAGTTATCGTATTATCCAACGCCAGTGCAAGTACAGATGCAGTTGGTGTTGATATCTTAAAGAAACTGCAGTAATTACGATTTTTTAGTATTTGTGCTATCTTTTTTGGCTTCGTTCTTACCGGTGCCTGCTGCTTTATCTTTCACATCTGATCCATCTCTTATTTCATCGGTAGCGATTTTAATTACTTGATCACCGTTATTTAGTTTTCCAAAAACCTCAATGTAATCACCTGATTGAATGCCCTTTTGAACATTCACCCATTCTGCATGATGGTTATTAACCCGTATCACAAATACTTTTTCTGTTGAGGTTACAACGGCTGTTTTGGGTAAAATGAAAGTGCTGTCGTTTGATGGGAGAGGTACATTTACATCAGCATACATATGAGGCAGTAATTGCTTGTCCTTATTAAAAACATCCATCTCCACCCGTTCTGCTCTTAGTTTTATATCCAATGCACCTGCAAGACGTTTGATTTTTGCCTGAAATACTTTTCCCGGTAATGACCTCACACTAAAGCTAACCGTATTTTTAAGGCTTAATCCCCGTGTATAAACCTCAGGTACAGAAACAACAAGACGTAACTTTGTCTGATCTTCTAATACTAATAACGGTTCAACAGTTCTGCCGGGGCCTACATACGCACCTAAAGTAATATTACGAACAGTTATTACACCATCAAAAGGCGCTCTTATTTCTAAGTAAGCCAAATTTGCTGCTATTTCTTTATAGGCTGATTGTGCGGCTTCCACATTTGCCTGGTCTGAATTTTTTCGGGCTTCGGCCTGGTCAATGTCATTCTGGGAAACAGTTCCAGGAGTTTTACTGGTGCTAAACAACCTGTCATAATTTGCTTTGCTGGCATAAAGCATAGCCTGCTGTTGTTTAACTTTTGATTGGGCTCCTAATAGTTGGGAGTTGATTTCCGGGGCTTCTAAAGTTGCCAGTAATTGTCCCTGGTGTACCACAGAACCTATATCTACATAAAGTTTTTTTACATAGCTGTTTATTTTGGCATACAGCTCTACCTGACTGTAAGGCATTAATTCGCCCGGCACAGCAATATTTGAGCTCAGCTCGCCCTTTTTTACGGCTACAGTTTCAATAGTCGGGTCTTCAAGAGCCGTTTCGTCCTGCTGTTCTTGTTTTTGTTCGTCCTTTTCTTTCTTATCTGAGTGGCATGCACCCAATAAGCTTGCAATTATAGCCACCAGGGCTAAAAGGTTAATTGATTTATTTTTCAGAATATTCATGATGGTGCAAAGGAACATAGAATTTACTTTCTTTATCTTCAGGGTCTAATGAAACAGAATCAGTTGTAGTTTTACCTTGTACCCAGGCAAATACCAAAGGTAATATTAATAAGGCGGCAAAAGTTGAGGCAAATAATCCACCAATTACAGCACGGCCCAACGGCGATGTTTGGTCGCCGCCTTCACCTAAGCCAGAGGCCATTGGTATCATACCTACAATCATGGCTAAGCTGGTCATTAAAATTGGCCTTACCCGTAGGGCGGCTGCTTCACGGGCGGCTTTCATCGCATCACCGGAGTGCTTACGGAGCTCTTCGGCATTAGTTATTAATAATACCGCGTTGGATATGGATACACCAACTGACATAATCATACCCATGTATGACTGCAGGTTTAAGGTAGCGCCGGTTATTTTTACTAAAAACAACGATCCAAACAATACTGCCGGCACAGTAGATAATACCACAAACGACATTTTGAACGATTGAAAATTGGCGGCCAGCATTAAAAATATAACAATAACCGCTACCAGTAAACCTGTTTGAAGGCTGTCAAGTGTATCAGTTAAGGTTTGGCTTAAACCTCTTGTTGCTACAGTTAACCCACGTGGAAGCTTGCCTAATGAATTGATGGCTTTTTGTACATCACCCGTTGCAGTACCTAAATCTTTATTGTTAAGGTTAGCCGTAACCGAAAGCATTGGCATAGCGCCGATATCATCGTTTTCACCAAAAGTAGTTGTCTGCTTAACGTCTGCAACATCACTTAGAACAGGGCGCGACTGGTTACTTAAAACGGGGATATCGCGAATATCATTTATGCTGGCCATTTGATATTCAGGTATTTCTACTTGTACGGCGTAGCTTAAACCAACCTTTTCATCAAGCCAAACGTTTTTTTCGGTATACCTGGATGAGGATGTGGAAGCAATTAATGAACGTGATATATCATTCACACCGACTCCCAGCTGGGACGCCCTTACACGATCAATGTTAATATTAATGGCTGGGTATTTAAATGATTGGCCTATCTGTACATCGCGCAGGTAATCTATCTGTTTTAATTTATTCAATATCTTAAAAGCGAAAGCTATGTTCTGTTTTTTATTTTTACTGGATATAGCTACTTCAATAGGTGTTGGAGATCCCTGGCTCAGAATTTTATCCGTCAGCTCAATAGGCTCAAATGAAAGCAATACTGAGGGCTGTACTTTTTTCATAGCATGCCTGAAACGTTCTTTCAAATCATCCAGGTTAACTTTATAGTCTTCAGCCAAATTAACCTGTAATACGGCTTCCTGTGGCCCGGCCATAAATAAATAGATGGGGCTGGTTGAAAATTGCCCCGGATGCTGGCCCACCATAGCTGATGTTACTGCAATATTTTTTTTACCTACCAATTGCTCTAATACATGTATAGCGCTTAAGGTTATGGTTTCTGTTCGTTCAAAACGGATTCCATCCGGTGCACGCAGGCGAACCTGGAAAGTACCTGAGTTAACTTTTGGCAATACATCACGGCCAATAATATTGAATAATAAAAATGCCAGGCCAAAAGCTACGATCACATAAACAGATACTATTAGTTTACGGTTACGCATCATCCGGTCCATTAAGCGCAGGTAGCGTATCCTGAATTTATCAAACCGGTTTAATTTCTTTTCATCAGTTCCTTGGGTAACATTTTTTATAGCCAGTTCCTTTTGCTCCCATTGGTCGCCTTCATCATCCATGGCATAACCATCGGCATGGCTTTTATCCTCATGCTCGTTTTTCATGATCCAGTTAGCCATGATAGGTACAAAAGTTTGTGCCAGCAGGTAGGATACAACCATGGCGAAACCAATGGCTAATGCCAACGGCAGGAACAATGCGCCCGGAATGCCCTTCATAGTAAATGCGGGCGCAAATACAGCCAGAATACAAAACAGGATAAGCAATTTAGGGAAGGCGATTTCCTTACAGGCATCCCATATAGCCAGCGCTTTGGGTTTACCCATGGCAAAATGCTGGTGAATATTTTCAATGGTAACCGTTGATTCATCCACCAGGATACCAATAGCAAGCGAAAGCCCGCTCAGCGTCATGATATTAATGGTTTGGTGAAACAAGTACAAAAAGAGTATGCCCGCAACAATACACGTAGGAATAGTTAATATTACGATAAGGGCACCCCGTTTATCGCCTAAAAACAATAATACCATTAACCCGGTTAAAACAGCGCCAATGGCCCCTTCTTCGGCTAAACTTTTAACCGCGTTAATTACATATACCGACTGGTCAAATACGTATGACAACTTAACATCCTCAGGTAATAACCCTTGAAAACGTGGAATAGCTTTTTTTAAATTTTGTACTACTTCCCAGGTAGAGGCATCAGCAGATTTGGTAACGGGCAGGTAAATTGACCGTTTGCCATTTACCAGCGCGTAGCTTGTGGCAATGTCACCTCCATCCTCAACAGTGGCCACATCCCGCATAAATACCGTTTGAATACTGTTTTTAAATAAAGGAATGTTGCCAAAATCTTTAACTGTTTTTATTGAAGTATTTGATGGCGTTAAATAATTATAATCGCCTATGCGCACATTACCAGCGGGTGTGTTTTGGTTATTATCCCGTAGTGCTAAAACAATCTGGTCGGCAGTTAAATTATGTGAGCGGAGTAGCTGCGGATCAACTTTAATAACTACAGTACGTTGATTGCCACCAAATGGCGCCGGCGAAACTAAGCCGGGTATAGAAGTAAATGAGGACCGTATATAAATATTGGCCATATCAAGCAGCTCATTATTAGTACGTTTAGGGCTGCTAAGCACCAACTGGCCAACCGGTAAGGTACTTGCATCAAAACGTAAAATAAAAGGCGGTTGTGAACCAGGCGGAAAAGTGGCCTGCGCCCTGTTGGTATAGGCCGTCACCTCCGCAGCGGCCTGTGCCATATTGGTTCCTTCGTAAAAAGTAAGTTTTATTAAGGTTAAACCGGTAATATTGCGTGTTTCAATACTTTTAACACCTGATACATATAGCAGCAGGTTAACATATTGCTTACCAAAATAAGCCTCCATTTGATCGGGGGTATAACCGCCATATGGGTGCGATATATAAATTACCGGCAGGTTAAGATCCGGAAAAATATCAATCTTAATACTGCGTATTGCATTAATACCAAAAAAGAATAGCCCTGCAACTATAACCAGTACAGTAATTGGCCTTTGGAGTGCGCCTTTGATCAATCCCATTTTATACGCTGTATCTTGTTGTTAAAAATTATTTATAAATATGCCAAAATCGCCGGTTGACGCTGCTTTTGATAATATGGCCTGCCAAACATTATTTAAAGTAATGTCAAGGTCAACCTCGGCACGGTTTAAAGTGTATAGTGCCTGAGTAAAATCCACAATATTCGCTAACCCGTTTTTATATAGCGCAAATTTTTGATTATAAGCATCATTTGCCGCTTTTACTTCAACGGGCGCCTCTCTATAGTTTTTAAAAGAGTTGATTATTCTTGTTTCTGCAAGTAGCAGTTGGTCTCTCAATTGCTGGTCAACGAGGTCATATTGATTTTTATATCCCTGCGATATATATTTTTGTGATTGTACCTGGTAATGTACCCTGAAAGGATTGGTAATATTCCAAATCATACCTACACCAAACAAATAATTATAACGTGTAGGATTAACACCGCTGCCATAATTGGAGGTATAAGCATTTGGATTTGTGAGTAAGCCTGATCCAAAGCCTGATCCCCGGCCCTGATAAACTCCCCATAAACTAAAGGTTGGATAGGCAAAAGTGCTGTAATATTTAGCTTGTTCATCACTTACCTTTATCAAACTTCTAAAATAATTTAATACAGGGTGATTTTCAAAATTTACAGTTGGTTGTGGGTTGGGTACAGGCGGAGCCTTTTTAATAGACGCGCTATCCAATAAAAAGTCCTGCGGGGTTATGCCCAGGTAAATAGCCAATTGGTTACTCTGGTCCTCTACGGTTTGCTGCGCATTGGTAAAAGCTATTCGGGCATTAGATACTTCCGCATTAGCCAATGAAGAATCCACACCCGGGTTTAAGCCATTTTTTACACGTGCAACAACCACTGTTTGCAAATCTGTTGCGCGTTTAAGGTTGTCTTGCCATGCTTTGCTTAATTGTTGTGCAGCCAATAAATTCAGATAAGTGCTGGCCACCCTTATTTGATGCTGAAACCGCTCTTGTTCTAAATCACTGGCATCGCGTGAAACTACCGTGCCTTGCACTTTTACTCTTTCCTTTGCCTTGCCAAATGAGAAAAAATCCCAGTTTACATTGCTAAGATATAGCGCGCCAAAACCGGCATTCCAATTTTGAGTTGGAAGGGAGGGGCCTGATGATGCTACGGAAAATCCGCGATACCCATAAAGCGGTCCATTTTGTCCGTTTACCGTGCCATAATCCTGTTGTGCTGAAAGATTTACATCCGGTAAATACTCCGTACGTGTTTCATTCAAATATGCTTTCGAAGCATTAACCTGGTTCGTTTTAGCTTTTATGGTGCCGTAATTGTTCAGTGCAATCTGCTCAGCTTCTTTTAAAGTTAATATTTTCTGCTGAGCTTGGGCCTGAAATAGATAGAAAACACATAAAATACTTAAAAGTATTCTTTTAGAAACTATGTTTAACATTAATGGAATTATTATGACGCAAAATTATAATATAAATGTATTAACCACTAAGGAATATAGTGTTGTAACAATATTATCTCAATAAAATGACGAATAAGTATGTGTTTTTAATACATATATAGACAGAAAATGATTTAATTGCAATTTTTTTGTCATTTAATAAATAAAAATTAAAACTTCATACTTTATTAAGGCATTAAATTATAATAAAAATAATTTTTTTAAATTTTGCATTAATTGAAAAACAATCATGATTCAGATTGGATTTGGAACCGAATAATGGCATATTAAAGGGTTAAAGCAGTAGGTAGTAGATGATAATAAATTAAACCTACCCAATTTTTAGGATTGGGGGCTTTGAAATTATGCGTAAACAGTTAAAAAAAAGAGGTTTTTAAATAGTTATACTATCTCCGGGTTTATATATTTTATGGAAAACTGTGCCTTGTTTTTTAAAATGCTTGTCGTAATTGTTGTAACGCTGTTCAATAAAAAAATCTTTTGCATAGCCGTCATGTACAGGTAGTATTTGTTGAGGGTGTATTTTGTCGGCAAAATCAGCTATCCGTACTTCATTGGCAAACGGAGCCATGCTAACCAATATTAACAGTTCAATTTTTTGATAAGCCAATAAGGCATCTTCCATTGAATCAACAGGGTGCAGTATTTTATCATTAATTATAAAGCCGGTCATTAGAGGTAACGGACTGTCTAATATAGGTTCATGAACTACGGTTATAGCCTGTAAATTAAAAGGGCCGATATAGTGGAGGCCGTCTTTCCAAACTGTACTTTTTATACCTTCTTTTTCCAATGCCTTGCCTACCTCTGCATTGGTATAGATAGGCACGTTATTTATAGCCAGAATTTTTTTAATATTTTCCGGGTAAAAATGATCGGGATGAATATGGGTAATTACAATGCCCTGCACATCGGCAAATACAGTTGGTTTAATCAGTTCTTCAGCAAAAGTGAAGTTTCCCGGATCAAATAATAACTTGTAGCCTTCCAATTCAAAAACAAGACAGGAATGCAGATATTTATAAATTTTCATGCAACTATAAATCTATACAAACTAAACAGCAGGTATAAACAAAAGTTTATTATAATATATCTGCCAATTCTTTAAACTGCTGAATGGTGGCTATCTGATCTTCATTAACTTCTCCAAAGCCATATGCTGCAAAAATAAATGGCACTCCAGCTTTAGTGGCGGCATCATAATCGCCCATAGTATCACCTACATAAACCGGAGCTTTGAGGTTATGGTCATTAATAATATCCTTAATATTTTCTGCTTTGGGTTGGCTTTTAGTGCCATAACATTGGTGGCCCGAAAAATAATGGTTCATTCCGCTTATTTTAAAAAACACCTCAATATATCCGTTTTGGCAATTACTCACTATATATAGTTTATATTTTGTAAGCAGGTATTTGAGTGTCTCTTCTAATTCCGGGTAAAGCTCCCCGCCTTCATTATGCAGAATTTCCAACTCATATTTTGCAGCTAAAGCTTTAAATTCATTGCGTTTTTCCTCAGTTAAATAAGGTACAAGCTTTTCAAATATGGCTTTATAAGTCATTCCCGTAATTGACCGGATAGTTTGTTGGCTAAAATCATCCGTTACGTAATCAACCTGCTCTTTAGCTTTTTGCCATGCTTTGGCTACGTTACCGGTGCTGTCCCAAAGGGTGCCGTCCAAATCAAAAATTATACTATCGAATTTGTTTTTAAGCGAAATATTCATTGCGGCAAAAATAGAATATATTATATAATTTGAATATCATTGTTATCTTTAATAAGTCCTTTTATGTGAAATTATAGTTGCTTCAAACTTTCTTTAATATTCAATTCCTATATTTATAAAAATGAAACTCCTGATTATAGAAGACGAGCGGGGCCTGCGAGAAAGTATTGAACGATATTTTACCGAAGAGGGTATTGTTTGCGAGAGTTGCGGTACACTGGAAGCAGCCATTAATAAAATAAGTATTTACCAATATGATTGCATACTGCTGGACCTTGGATTGCCTGACGGTGAAGGCTTTACCTTGTTGGAGCATTTAAAATCAACCGGTAAAAATGAGGGTGTATTAATTATTTCGGCAAGTAATGCACTGGAAAATAAAATAAAAGGACTTAACCTTGGGGCTGACGATTACCTGGCCAAACCGTTTCATTTAGCTGAATTAAAAGCCAGGGTGGCCGCTATCTTTAGGCGGAAGGCGTTTCATACCAATAATATTTTGCGTTATGACGAGATCAGCATTAACTTACCGGCCCGTGAGGTAGAAGTAAGTTCTATCCCTATTGTACTTACCCGCAAGGAATATGATATGTTATTATATTTTATTGC
>JAQBOY010000280.1 GCA_028287805.1 Mucilaginibacter sp. | reverse complement strand
GATTCACCCAAATCGGTGACGCTTTCAATATGCCAGTCTTCTATCAGCTCTTTTAAGATATCCACATAATCAACGGCGGTATAAATACCCAGGCGTTGTGCGGCATCTGTAAAATGGCCGAAAGTTTGGCCTATTTTTAACCCAACTTCACGCAGAAAATGTGCAGGCATTACAATTTTTTTGCGCATCATATCCTCAAAAGCTATCATGGCTTCATTTGGGTCAACTTCAAAAATCTTCTCTATAAAATATTTATAGGCTTTTGCATGGCGGGCCTCATCAGATGCAATTACGCCGCACATTTTTGATAACAGCGCATCACCATCTTTTTTGGCTTGCGAAGCTACACGGCGGTGGGAAACATTAGTAGCCAGTTCCTGAAAGGAGGTATATATAAAATTTCGGTAAGGATCATGTCCGGTACCTATATCAAAACCATCAGCTATCAGGTATTGGGTAGATACTTCCATCATGCGCATATTTACACGCCCGGAAAGATATAAATACTTATTCAGCAGGTCGCCGTGGCGGTTTTCTTCGGCAGTCCAGTGGCGGGTCCACTTCATCCAGCCGCCTTCTTCATTTTTTGATACCCCTTCAACCATAGTTAACCATGACTCATAGGTAGGCAGTGCTTCTTCAGTAATCGTATCGCCAATTAAAACTGCTATAAGATCGTAAGACAAGCCTTGAGCGCTTTCCCGCATTTCTTTGATCTCACTGTAAAAAGTTTCTCTTGTAGAATCCGGTAAAAAATCAGATGGTTGCCAAATAGTATCAATCGGCTTTAAATATTCATGCATTTTTTCCAGCATAAACTTTTCAATATGAACCATCACTTCCCGACGTTTTTCTTCAAAAAATATCATCTTTACTTTTTAGCTTATATGGGTAAACACTCGCATGAGTATATGCGCAAAGGTAAGCATTTTAAAAATAAAAAATAACAGTTTATCTCTATATATCCATGCTATAGAAATAGAAATTTTGTATTTGTTCCCACTGTTTTTTCACGTCATTTGCTTGTCTATATTGGTTGCCCGTTGCTGTTATTATGCATTTTCAAGCAATAGTTAATTTAGTTAGTAATAACAGTTTCCAAAAAGTTTACGAAACGGAGAATTGGGCCTTACAAAGTTTTATAAGCCATAATTAATAGATAAAATCGGGCAAAAAAAAACATCCGCCTTCTTGACGGATGTTCTCATACGAATATAAAATAGTTTTTTAACTTACTTTTACATTTACCGCATTGATGCCTTTTTTACCTTGTTCTACATCGTAGGTAACGCTATCGTTTTCACGAATAGTGTCAATAAGGCCTGAGGCATGAACAAACACTTCGCTGCTACCATCACTTGGTATGATAAAGCCGAAGCCTTTGCTTTCATTGAAAAATTTTACTGTTCCTTGCATTATATTGTTTATTAAATTTTTATAAAGATATATTAAATAATCATAAGCTGTATAAAAAAATTATGCAGCATTTTATTGATGGATAACATTGCTAAGAGTTTATAATATTTTCCATTCCTAAAATTAGTTGTTAACGGTGCCTTCTTCTAACCCTGCTATGATGATAAGAGTGCCTTCTTCCTGCGTTTCCACGTATACGTGGGGGCGGCGGCGGCCTTCTTAATCTCAAATGTATATGGGGCAACGGAGGATGAGGGGGTGGTGGTGGCGGAGGCGGTATCTGGCCTTCAGCAGAGGCAAATGTGCATGCGGCAACTACGGCAATAAGCAATACTTTAATTATTTTCATGTTGTGGTTTTGGGTAAAAATATCTTATTTATAAATTATAACTATAAATAAGATAAATAGTTTGTTTGCTGTAAATCAATATATTAAATTACTGGAAAACCGTACTGTTAAAATAATCGTTTTATAGATAGATTGTATAAAGTTAGCTATTAAATATATATGAAATTATTATTGGGATGGTTGCTTATGCTTATGGGTTTATCCGCTATTGCACAGCCCCGGCAAAAAAAAGAGAAAATGATGGTTGACGGAATGGTAAGGTATTTTGTAACCTACATTCCAATAACACAAAAACAGGAGAAAATGCCGGTAATAATTTCATTGCATGGCGGTTTTGCCAGTCCTGAAGGTATGTTTCACCTGGCTGATTTCAGACCCATTGCCGAACGGGAAAAGTTTATGGTGGTTTGTCCGGCATCAAAGCGCGTATGGCATGATGGTGCTAAACTGGGCGGAATTGATGATGTGAAATTTATTGATCAATTAATCAGTTATATGATTAATATATATCATGCCGACCCACAGCGAATATATGTTACCGGTATTTCAAACGGTGGGTTTATGACTACCAGGCTGGCTTGCCAGTTGCATAATCGTATAGCGGCTATAGCCGTGGTAGCAGCATCATTGGATAGAGGTGAGGGTTATGATTTAACAACTCCAATGCCGGTGATGTATATGCATGGTACAAAAGATCCGATAGTGGGTTATAATGGTGGTAAATTATTTGGCAGGAAGGTATATGCTCATCAGGAAATATTAAAAAAATGGATAGCCATTGATCATTGCAGCACAAAACCTGTTATAACCAATATACCGGATACCGCGCATGACGGAACAAGCATAGTTAAGGAAGAATATAGCAACTCAGCTAATGAATTGAAAGTTATAGGCTATACTATTAATAATGGCGGCCATACCTGGCCAGGCGGATGGCAATACTTTCCGAAATTTATTGTAGGTAAAACCACTAAAAATTTAAATGCCTGCCAAACTATATGGGATTTTTTTAAAACATATAAATTAAAATCCTGATATTATTATCACTACATTAAATTAAAAAAAGTTATCTGGTTCGTCGGCAATTCAAAATGCATTGTCTGTATGGAGGATAAGCAAAATTTTGGTTTCTTTGTCACCTATAAACCTATTGCTCCGGCAATAGTGATCATAAAAAAAGTATGAGCATATTGGGAACGGCATATCCAACAATGGATAAAGTAAAGATGATGCAGGAACAAAAACTGCAGGAGTTATTGTTGCATCTAAGCCATCAATCCCCTTTTTATAAGGAGCTATTTGCCCGGCACGGGGTAGATATCAGTAAAATAAAAACGCTTGAAGATATTACGGCACTTCCAGTTACCACTAAGGAAGATTTGCAGCAGCGTAACAATGATTTTTTATGCGTTAGTCGCGATCTGATTATTGAATATGCCTCAACATCCGGTACATTGGGCAGCCCTGTAACTATTGCCCTTACCGAAAATGACCTGAACCGCTTAACTTATAATGAATATAATTCATTTATATGCGCGGATGGATCAGCAAAAGATACTTACCAGCTCATGCTTACCCTCGACAGGCAGTTTATGGCCGGGATAGCCTATTATTCAGGTTTACGTAAGTTGGGAGCAGGTATTATACGGTTAGGGCCGGGGGTGCCATCTATGCAGTTGGAAACTATTCAGCGACTTCAGCCTACAGCAATTGTGGCGGTTCCCTCGTTTATTTTAAAGTTGATACAGTTTGCTAAGGAAGCAAATATTGATTTGAATAAAACATCGGTTAAAAAGGCGGTTTGTATTGGAGAAAATATTCGCAACACTGATTTTTCCTACAATATATTAGGCAAAAAAATTACGGAAGCCTGGGATATAAAGCTTTATT
>JAQBOY010000233.1 GCA_028287805.1 Mucilaginibacter sp. | reverse complement strand
GCAATAGTTCTGTAAGGTTGCCATTGTGTGGCAACAGCGTAAATCTCATCTTTATTTGTATCTGCAGGTATATTTTTCAGGTGTTTTAAAGCATTTACTGCCGCTAAATCACCAATGGGAAATATATCTGCCCGCTGCAAAACAAACATCAGGTAAACATCAGTGGTCCAATTACCAATTCCTTTTAAAGCCACCAGTTGCCTGCGTATTTCATCATCAGTTAATTGCTCAAAAGTTGCTAAATTAAGTTTTCCGCTTAATAAGGCTTCAGCCAGGTATTTAATATAGCCCGTTTTCTGCCTGCTGCAATAACAGGCTCTGAATTCTTCATCCGTTAATAATAATATCCGGGCAGGAGTTATTTCCTGCACCCGTTCCCGTAGTTTATTTAAAGCTGATAATGCCGATGCCAGCGAAACCTGTTGCTCTAAAATAATATGTACCAGTGTTTCAAATGAATTTGGACGTGACCACATAGGCGGATAGCCATAAGCATGAATAATTGCAGCTAAATCTGCATCAGCTTGTGCAAGTTGGTCACATATTACAGGGTAGTTGGATAGGTTAAATTGATTAATCATTGTTTTGTTATTTAAACTTACTAATTTTTTTAGGATTTAGCATTTACTTTTCGGAATTTTACCAATATGAACAATTTGCCGCCCTTAGCTGAACGCATGCGCCCTAAAAATCTGGATGATTACGTTGGTCAGAAACATTTGGTTGGTCCTGGTGCTGTATTACGTAAGGCCATTGAATCGGGCTCGTTGCCATCAATGTTATTTTGGGGGCCGCCGGGTGTAGGTAAAACTACCCTGGCTTATATCATTTCGCAGACTTTAGACCGGCCATTCTTTTCATTAAGTGCCATCAATTCGGGTGTAAAAGATGTAAGGGAAGTAATTGAAACAGCATCCCTGTTAAAAGAGCAGGGACATACATTGCCGGTATTGTTTATTGATGAAATTCACCGCTTTTCCAAGTCGCAGCAGGATTCGTTACTGGGTGCTGTTGAACGGGGAACAGTAACGCTAATAGGCGCCACTACCGAAAATCCGTCATTCGAGGTCATCTCCGCTTTGCTTTCCAGGTGCCAGGTATATATACTGCAGCCGTTAAATGAAGATGACCTGGTAAGCCTGCTTAATAAAGCGATGAAGGAAGATGTAGTGCTCAGCAAGAAGAAGATCATTATTAAAGAACATGAGGCATTATTACGCCTGTCAGGAGGTGACGCGCGAAAGCTGCTCAATATTTTTGAATTGATCGTTAATGCCTTTAATAGTAAAAGTATTGTTATCACTAACGATATGGTGCTTGAGCATGTGCAGCAAAATATGGCCCTGTATGATAAAGGTGGAGAGCAGCATTATGATATTATTTCTGCCTTTATTAAATCCATGCGGGGCAGTGATCCTAATGGCGCGGTTTACTGGCTGGCAAGAATGATAATAGGCGGGGAAGACCCGCTGTTTATTGCCCGCAGAATGCTCATACTGGCATCAGAAGATATAGGAAACGCAAACCCTAATGCTTTGTTATTGGCACAAAGCTGCTTTGAAGCGGTAAATAAAATTGGTATGCCCGAGTCTCAATTGATTTTATCACAAACTGCCATTTATCTGGCCACATCTGCTAAAAGCAACTCTGCCACTACCGCTATTAGTGAAGCTATGGCTCTGGTGCGCCAAACCGGCGATCTCCCCGTACCGTTGCACCTGCGTAATGCGCCTACCAAATTGATGAAGAACATTGGCTACGGTAAGGATTATAAATATGCCCACAGTTTTGAAGGTAATTTTGTTGACCTTGATTTTTTACCCGATGCTATAAAAGGAACTAAGTTATACCAGCCCGGTAACAATGCCCGCGAGCAGGAGTCAAAAGAAAAGTTAAAAAAATTATGGGGCGAACGGTATAAATATTAGTACCTTAACACCTGGCGTTGTAAACTTTTATAATTTGTAATGACTTCTACTTTTATTAAGCACGAGCTAAAGGCTTTTTGGCGTGCACGTAATACCGGCAAAAGTATAGCCGTACATATTGTAATGGGTTTAATGATCCTTTACCTGTTGGCCTGTGCATTAGGAATAGGGTTTTTTATGGACAGGTTCTTAAAACAGGCTTTCCCAAAGGATGACCTCGTATTTTCTTTTTGCGGGATAATCTTAATCTATTACCTGTTTGAGCTTTTATCGCGGATGCAATTGCAGGAATTGCCTACCTTAAGGGTACAGCCTTACTTGCAACTGGCAGTTACACGCAATTCATTAGTAAGATACCTGGCCTTTACAGCTATGCTTTCTTTTTTTAATTTATGGCCGCTTATTCTTTTTATTCCCTTCATCTTAAAAGTGGTTGCAGTAAAAATGGGTGGGGTAGCCGCGCTTGTTTTTATACTTTCTGTTATTGGCTTTAGCATATTTAATAATTACCTGGCGCTTTATATCAAACGAAAAGCCAGCTTAAACGGTTGGGTTTTTTTAGTCTCATCACTTTGCCTGATTTTAATTGGCATGGGCGATTTTAAATGGCACCTTTACTCTATCCGAAATTTTTCCTACCTATTTTTCGGCCATTTAGCAACACAGCCACTATTGGTATTAGTGCCCATATTGCTGGCTATAGCTATGTATTACACCAACTTTTTATTTCTCAAACAAAACCTGTATCTCGAGGAGCTTACCAAACATAAAACCTTACGCAAAAGCACTACCGAGTTTCCGCTTTTAGACCGTTTTGGTAATATTGGTGATTTGGTAGCTAATGAAATTAAACTCATTATCCGTAATAAAAGGCCAAGTTCGGCCCTTAAGGTATCTTTATTTTTTCTGTTCTACGGATTAATATTTTATAACAATCCGAAAATTGGCGAGTACATGAAGCTTTTGGTAGGCATGTTCATGACCGGTATATTTATTATCAGTTATGGGCAATATATGTATGGGTGGCAGGCAAATCATTTTGATGGTATAATGGTAAGCAAAGTAAGCTTCACTGATTTTTTAAAAGCCAAATACCTGTTATTTACCCTCGTATCAACAGCCGCTTTTTTATTAACCCTGCCTTACGTATATTTTGGATGGCGTACAGTGATGATTCATTTTATTATGTATCTCTGGAATCTCGGTGTTAATACTACAATTGTTTTGTTTTTTGCTAACCGCAATTCTAAGCGTATCGATCTGTCAAAAGGAGCTGCTTTTAATTGGGAAGGAGTGGGGGTTACTCAGTTGCTGTTATCTATCCCCCTGATGCTGGCTCCTTATATTATTTATATTCCGCTTAAATTATTAGCAGGTAATAATAATCTGCCGCTTGTAGTAATAGCGCTTTTAGGGATGATCGGCATATTCACACGGGGCTACTGGATAAAACTACTAACTGCCGATTTTTATAACAGAAAGTTTAAAATAGCCGAAGGCTTTAGAGATAAGTAACATGATAGAAATAAAAGACCTTAAAAAAGTTTACAATAATATCCTGGTAGTAAATATACCGCACCTGGAAATTCGTAAAGGCGAAAGTATTGGACTGGTAGGCAATAATGGCGCAGGTAAAACTACGCTGTTCCGGATGATGTTGGACCTGATACGCCCGGAAACAGGTGAAGTGCTGTCAAACGGCGAAAACGTAGCTGGTCATGAAAACTGGAAAAACTACACAGCATCCTACTTAGATGAAGGCTTTTTGATCGATTATCTTACACCCGAGGAATATTTTTATTTTATTGGCGGACTGTACCAGCAAAGCCGTGCACAAGTGGATGAATTCTTAGCCGGTTTAAGCGATTTCTTTAATGGCGAAATTTTAAAACGAGGCAAATATATTCGTGATCTTTCCAAAGGTAACCAAACTAAGGTGGGCGTTGCTTCATGCTTATTGCAGCATCCGGAATTATTGATGCTGGATGAACCTTTTGCAAATATTGATCCTACTACTCAATTCAGGTTAAAAAATATGCTGAAGGAAATTAACAAAGAGCAGGGGGTTACCACGCTGGTTTCCAGCCACGACCTTAACCATGTTACAGATGTTTGCGAAAGAATATTGCTGATGGAAAAAGGGCGCATTATTAAAGACATGGCTACCAACTCCTCTACCTTAAGCGAGCTGGAAGAATATTTTGCTATAGGGCATAAGATGGAAGCAGTTGATTCTGTTAAGATTAACGTTGACGAAGAAGAAAATCATTAAGAATTTCATAGTGTTAAATAAAAAAAACTTGTCATTCTGATCCGCCTTTTGCGGAGAAGAAACTTCTTCAAGCAAAGGTAAACGTGATGCATATCGCAGCAGAAGATCCTTCTCCGCAAAAGCGGATCAGGATGACAGTAGAGTAGTATAAAAACGTGTCATTCTGAACAGAACGAAGAAACTTCTCCAAGCAAAAGGTAAACATGATGCATATCCGCAGCAGAAGATCCTTCTCCGCAAAAGGCGGATCAGGATGACAGTAGAGTAATAAAAAAACCTGTCATTCTGATCCGCCTTTGGCGGAGAAGAAACGTCTTCAAGCGAAAGGTAAACGTGATGCATATCCACAGCAGAAGATCCTTCTCTGGCAAAAGGCGGATCAGGATGATAGTAGTGTTTTAAGTAAGTACTAATTATAAATAAATTACGATGTTCCAAATCAGGCAAGCCACTGTAAACGATGTAGAAATCATCCGGCAAATAGCCGAACAGACCTGGTGGCCCGCTTATTCACCGATATTAGCTACAGAGCAGATCGCTTTTATGCTGGGTGAAATTTACTCCGCCGAAAAAATTACAATACAGATTGCAGAGAACCAGCAAACCTATTTGTTGCTGATTGAAGATGAAAGGCCGGTAGCATTTGCTGCCTATTCGCCACGCGAAGAAGACGTGGAAATATACAAACTGCATAAGTTATACTGCCTGCCTATAACCCAGGGCAAAGGCTATGGAAGGGTATTGATAGACGAAGTTTGCAAAAAAACACTTGAAGCCGGAAAGCACACCCTCGATTTAAATGTAAACCGTTATAATAAAGCGAAAAGCTTTTATGAAAAGATGGGCTTTAGTGTTGCCTATGAAGAGGACATCCCTATTGGTCCCTATTGGATGAATGATTATGTTATGCAGAAGAAGCTGAGCTGAATTATAAACCTACGATGTTTTTAAAACACCGTAGGTTTATTGGCAAACTGCTATTGTCAATGACGAGTGCTATTTACCTTTCCAGTTTAGGCACCCGTTTGGGTGTATCCTGTCCCGAAACTATGGTGCGGGAACTTAAAGCAATTGCTTTTATAGTAGAGGTAATGTTCCCTACATCCAGCGTGCTTAGTTCATCTTTTACCGTATGGTAGTATTTGTCTACATCTATCTGATCGGTTGATATGGTATGCGCCGGTACGCCAACCCGTGCCAATGAGGCGTTATCGCTGCGATAAAACAAATCTTGCGCAGGATAGGGATCAGGATAAAATTTAAAGCTGGTGCCTTCCAGGTTTTTTTGCAGGATAGCGCCAAAGTCTGACCGCTCATACCCGGTAATA
>JAQBOY010000027.1 GCA_028287805.1 Mucilaginibacter sp. | reverse complement strand
GTTATGCTATCTCTTTGCATTACACGTTTTATACGAGTTTCCAAAGGCGCTGTAACCAAAATTGTTTTATCGCACATTTTATAAGAAGAGCTTTCAAACAACAGGGCTGCTTCTTTTATAACATAAGGCGCATTTTCAATTTGTTTAGCCCAGTTATCAAATGCCCTAAAAACCGCAGGGTGCACCAATGCATTTAATTTAGCCAATTGTTGTTCATCATTAAAAACAATACCGGCTATATGTTTACGGTTTAAACTACCGTCATTAAAATAGGCTGCCGCGCCAAAAGCTAATTTAATTCCGGCAACAAGCAATTCATCAGTCACCATTATGCTTTTAGCAGCATCATCAGCATAAAAAACAGGAATGCCCAGCAACTCAAACATTTTGCTTACTGTAGTTTTACCGCTGCCAATATTACCTGTTATTCCTACCTTAAGCATTACTTTTTAATAATAAAATCAATGTTTTTAGGTTCAATTTTAACTATCCGGCAAAATTCAGGTAGTTTGGTCAGCATTACGGGCAAAACACTATAACTATACTTTTTCCACATATTCAAATCTGCCACTGCCTCAAAAAGATCCTCATCCATTTCTGTATACTTATTTAATGATGTGGCAAATGTTACTTTAACCTTTTGCGGGAATACCTTTACGTTAAAATAATTACTATTGTTAATCAGCTTAACAGGCACTTCAATGGTTTTCTCTGTAAATTCACTAACCGGGACGGTTACTTTTACACTTTTAGGATACGTACTTATATTTCCTTCTTTAGCAGGTTCCAGATTCAACTGTGAAATAACAGTTTCATCCACATCATTCAATATTAATGAATCCGTTTTCCAGGAGGTTATTTTATCAATCCGATTGCTGGGCCCGCTTAAAGTAATATAAGCCGGCTTAATGGATATATTGTCAGATTGGGCAAATCCATGCTCGAAATTTATTGAAGCCATTACACGTACAGGCACTTTTTTTGTACTCCGGTTTGAAAAATCAAAGTATAATGTATCCGGATTAACAGCTATGATCCTGTTATTCACACCCTGGCTTTCATTAATTGAAGCCAACTGTGAACTGAGCACTATATAATTCTCTTTTTCCAATGATCTTAAATCAACTGTAAGTGACTTGTTTTCATCATTCATTCTTGACAATAACATTTGCCAACCGTTACCTCTTACATTAACATTAACGGTATCGGGCTGTAATGAATGAAAAGCACGCTTTTGAGGCACGTTTTTAAAAGTCAGCACCCGTTGAACTGTAAAATTATAGGAATTTGACAACGTGACAATTATCCATGCAACTGCAGCAACCACCAAACAGGTAAGAAATGCCGATACACGCCTTCGTTCTGTTGCAGAGAGTTTAATAATTGCCATTTATTTCAAGTTCAATATAAAGATAAGCAGTAAAGCCGAAAGCAAAAAGCTGAAAGCGAAAAGGTACAGGCCTTCTGCTTTCAGCTTTTTATATCCAGCTTTTTGGTTCTTAGTTTTTAGTAGTTGCCGGGGGCGTATTTAATGCCTTTGAAGCCTCTAAAGAAATTGCCGATTTTTCATAGCGGGTTTTATGTCCGCTCTCGCCTTCAATTAAAAAGGTAGTATCAGCAACTTCAATAATTTTGCCATGCATACCAGATGTGGTTATAACCTTATCGCCTTTTTTTAATTCACCAACAAAGTTTTTTTGATCCTTTTGTTTTTTCATTTGCGGGCGTATCATAAAGAAATAAAATACAAGTGCAATTAAGCCGAACATAATTAACTGGCGGGGATCGAAGCCGCCACCAGCCTGTAATAAAATAGTTGCTATCATTTTTTCAGTTGTTATTTTGTAAGTACTTCGCCAACCAAATGCACCATGTTTTGTGCAGGATTAGTATTGGCCGTTATGGTTATCAGTTTATCCTGTAAACCGGTTTTGTTAGCGCTGTTAAAGGTAACCTTTATTTTTCCTTCCTGCCCCGGCTGCAATGGTGTTTTTGGCCACTCGGGAGTGGTACACCCACACGATGCTACCGCGTTAGATATGATGAGCGGAGATTTGCCGGTATTGGTAAATTTAAATTCATAATTAACCTTATCCCCTTCCTTAATCTTTCCAAAATCATGGCTTTCAAATTCAAATTTCATTACAGGCGCATTGGCCGCATTTGCAGTGGTGGTTTTTGTGCTATCGGCCTGCTGGGCGGTTTTGCCCGATTGATGGCAAGCCATTAATAAGCTTGCTGCAAGTAAGCTTAAAATCAATTTTTTCATGCTTATTCTATTAATCCTCTGCCTATTTTTTTTATTTTATTTTCGCTTTTTAGCTCAAATAAAATTTTGTCTAATATACCGTTAATAAATGAATTGCTTTTTGGCGTGCTGAACTCCTTTGATATTTCCAGGTACTCATTAATGGTTACTTTAACCGGTATGGAGTTAAATTTAATAAATTCGGCAAGTGCCATTTTCATTAGTAAGGTATCCATCATGGCGATGCGTTCAGGTTCCCAGTTTTGCGTTTTAGCGCTTATCATTTCCTGGTACTCTTTGTCATACCTAATGGTATTTTTAAAAAGCTCTGTAATAAATTCCCTGTCTTCTACCCAGTTGCCGGTTACTTCGGCCAGTTTATTTTTTTCGGGGTCATCATAAGCAAAGTTTTTAAAGGTTTTTGCTATTAAGGCCTGCAATACATCTTTATCAACCGGCCAAAAAATAAATTTATCCTCAAAAACCTGTTCAGCTAATGATGATTTTAAAATTACCTTTTTGAAAATGAACTTAATAATATCCTTATCTGTTTGAATAGTATCATCTGTTTTTTGAAGATATTCCAGATATTCAGGTGAGTTTTTAAGAATGATAAATAACGTTTTCGTTAATTCGGGCTCAAAATCCCAGGATACTTTATACTTTTTTAATGAAATTAAAAATTCCTTGTTTTGATTTAAGGTTACCACAAACCGGTTAGTCAGAATTTTTAAATTAGCATTCAGATCTTCAGCAGTAGGTAAATGCTTGTTAGCTCTTTCATTGGCATCCATTTCGGCATAGCCTACTACTTCCGAAATTAACGAAAGCATCCAGATATACATTTCATATACCTTATCTATACTTTGCAGCAGGCCTTTTTCCTGTTGATTTATGTCGCCCGACGCGGACTGATGAAACGCATATAATGCTTGTAATACTTTTACCCGTAGGTGCCTTCTGTTTAACATTTTGATAAGAACGATTTAATCTGCCAATTGGCGGATGTTTTTATATTATTTATTGATGTTTTATATAATTTATTACTAATAAGATGATTTTACTTTATTAATAGCTATTATTCTTTTTTCTGCTATTTTATTAGCGGCCTGTATGGTAGAAATGCCTTCTGCTTTAGAAAGCTTTAACACGTTGCGTGTTGCCTCGTAAATATTTTCGGTTAATTGCATTGTACGCTTTTTACTGAATCCCATTAACTCTGAATAGCAATTGATAATACCCCCTGCGTTAATTACATAATCAGGTGCAAATAATATACCTTTTTCAAGCAGCATTTGCCCGTGAATATTTTCGTTTTCCAGCTGGTTGTTTGCAGATCCGGCAATAATAGCACATTTTAGTTTATTTATGGTATAGGTATTCACCGTTGCCCCTAAAGCACAGGGTGAGTAAATATCGGCATCAATATCAAAAATACTGTTATTGGATACAGCTTCGGCACCATATTTTTTAGATACCTGGCCAGTACGGTCTTCATTAATATCACTCACATAAACCTTGGCGTTTTCATCCCTTAATAGTTTTACCAGGTTTTCTCCCACACGCCCTATTCCCTGTACAATAACCGATTTACCGGTTAAAGAATCGCTGCCGTAAAGTTCTTTAACGGAGGCTTTTATTCCCATAAATACCCCTAAAGCGCTTACAGGAGACGGATCACCACTACCCCCAATAGTTTCAGGTACGCCTGTAACATATTGAGTTTCCATACGGATATATTCCATATCCTTCGGGTTGGTTCCCACATCTTCAGCTGTAATAAACTCACCATTAAGGTTTTTAATAAAGCGGCCAAACTTTCGCATTAAAGCTTCAGTTTTATCCTTGCGGGAATCACCGATAATTACCGCGTTACCGCCACCCAGGTTAAGGCCCGATATGGCAGCTTTGTAAGTCATACTTTTTGATAAGCGCAACACATCATTCAACGCATCCTGCTCTGTTTTATAGGTCCACATACGTGTACCGCCCAATGCAGGGCCCAATGTAGTATCATGAATAGCAATGATGGCTTTTAATCCGGTATCCGGATCACTGCAGAACACAACTTTTTTATGACCGAGTAATTCGAGTTGATTAAATATAGAATCGTTAGAATTGTGAGTCGGCATTGGATTCTCAGGCTTTCGACAAAAGTAGCTGTTTTTTTTATTGTCACAAAGAGTTTTTTGTGAGAAGACCGGAAATGGGAAAAGTGAGAAATTATACAGCTTTTGTAAAAACTTAAACAGCCTGCTTAAGTTTCCGGTTTTCCGACTTACATCTTTCCGACTTCTTTTGAAAAATCAAATTCATTAATGTACTTTTGACTGCCCGGCTATGAAGGATCTCGCTTACCTCAATAAATTCTTTTATAAATATCGCTGGCGGTTAATACCCGGTGTGCTGTTTGTTGTTATCTCCAATATTTTTAGCGTATTGCCAGCACAGGTAATCCGGGTAGCATTTAACCTGGTTACTGAAAATATTGGCGTTTACCAGCTTTTTGCCGGTTTTAACCGTCAGCAAATGATCTATGAAATATTTGGTTCAAGCCTGTTATTGTTTGGCATATTAGTGTTGGTGTTATCATTGCTACGCGGCCTGTTCTTGTTTTTTATGCGGCAAACCATCATATTAATGTCGCGCCATATTGAGTACGACCTTAAAAATGAGATTTACAACCACTACCAGGTTTTATCACTGGCCTTTTACCGCCGCCATAATACCGGCGACCTGATGAACCGGGCAACCGAAGATGTGAGCCGGGTGCGTATGTACCTCGGGCCGGGGATAATGTATACGATAAATACGGTAGTTCTTTTTATACTGGTTATTTATGCCATGTTAACGGTAAATGTACGGCTGGCCATATTTTCTGTGCTGCCCCTACCCATTTTGGCTGTAATTATTTATTATGTAAATAACACCATTAACTTCCGCAGCGAAAAAATACAGGAAAGGTTGTCGGCATTATCAAGTTTTGTGCAGGAAAACTTTTCAGGTATCCGCATCATGAAATCATACGTGCGCGAAAATCACGCGCGAAAAAACTTTGCTATAGAAAGCGATGATTATAAAACGCATTCAATGGCACTGGTAAAGGTTCAGGCTTTGTTTTACCCGTTAATGCTGTTGCTGGTTGGTTTAAGCAATATTATTACCATTTATATTGGCGGTATTGAAGTAATGAAAGGCACCATTACAGCAGGTAATATAGCTGAATTTTTAGTATATCTTAACCAGCTTACCTTCCCGGTGATGGCCCTGGGCTGGGTCACCTCATTAATTCAGCGCGCCGCCGCATCGCAAAAACGCATTAATGAGTTTTTACAACAACAGCCCGAAATTATATCACCCAATGTACCTAAGCAGTCTGTTGATGGCAATATCGAATTTCATAATGTTTCTTTTATATATCCTGATACCGGCATACAAGCATTAAAGAATGTATCATTTACAGCTAAACCCGGCGAATTAGTGGCCATTATAGGCCGTACCGGCTCAGGTAAATCAACCATAGCCAATTTAATAATGCGCATGTATGATACTACCGGCGGCGAAATTTTAATTGATGGCACACCCATAACCCAATTAAATTTAGAGGGTTACCGCTCACAAATTGGGGTAGTTCCGCAGGATGTTTTCCTTTTTTCAGATACCATTGCCAACAATATAGCTTTTAGCGCCGATGTGCTGGATATGCCAATGGTAGAGCAGGCTGCCAAAAACGCGGCCGTTTACCATAATATTATAGCCCTTGACAAAGGTTTTGAAACCTTGATTGGCGAACGCGGCATAACCTTATCAGGCGGACAAAAACAACGGGTATCCATAGCAAGAGCCATTGTTAAACAACCGCAAATAATGATTTTTGATGATTGTTTATCGGCTGTTGACACCCGTACAGAAGAAGAAATATTAAATAACCTGGGGAATATTATGCAGGGCAAAACAAGTATTATTATTGCTCACCGCATATCTACCATAAAAAATGCTGATAAAATATTAGTAATAGATAATGGAGAAATCATTGAGCAGGGCACACATGAATACCTGATGCAGCAGAAAAATGTTTATTTTGAACTGTATGAAAAACAACTGCTCGAGGAAGAAGAGAACGTTTAAAACAAATAATTATTACTTTAGATTAAATAAATCGTTCAAAAAAGTATAATATATTCGTTTTAGTACTTGTAATTTAAAAAATTATTTATATTTATGCCAATCAAAACTAATTACAATAATATTTAACATGGGAGATTTTGAAAACAGAGAGCGCGAAGAAGTTTTTTCAAAGAAGGTAAGAGCAGGAAAAAGGACTTATTTTTTTGATGTAAAGGCAACACGGTCAAACGATTATTACGTTACTATTACTGAAAGTAAAAAACGCCTGGAAGATGGTGTTTTTATTAAACACAAAATATTTTTATACAAAGAAGATTTTGAAAAGTTTGCTGAAGGACTAATGGGAACTATTGATTACATTAAAGAGCACCAGGAAGTTGTTGAAAAACGCTATGAATACAGCGATGCTCCCGAAACTGCTAAAGCAGCTGACGAAGATTTTTCATTTGAAATATAAAATTGAACCACTTTTAAATCTATAATAAAACCCCGCCTTCGCGGGGTTTTATGTTTTATAATTTATTGCGCAAAAAAGTAATAGCGTTACTATAATACCTTTTATTTTATGGGATGTAAAACATGACCAATATGACCAAATATAAACATTGCAATATTAAAATAGATCATCAGTCCGGTTACATCAACTAAGGTTGCAACAAATGGAGCAGAGGATGTAGCAGGGTCGAAACCTAACTTTTTTAATACAAGCGGTAACATCGAGCCTGCTAATGACCCCCACAGAACCACGCCTATTAATGCAAAGCCAACAGTAAAGGCCATTAACAACCAATGTACACCGTAAATATCGCTGAAGGTTGTCCAAAATGCTACTCTGCAAAACCCAATAATACCAAGTATTGTACCTAATAATAATCCCGAAAGAATTTCGCGGCGCATAACCCGCCACCAATCTACCAACCTTACCTCACCTAATGCCATTGCTTGTATGATCAAGGTAGACGCCTGCGACCCACTATTACCACCACTCGAAATAATTAACGGCACAAAATAAGCCAACATTGTAAGAGCAGCCAATTCGCCGCCGTATGATTGCATAGCTGTTGTTGTTAACATCTCGCTTAAAAATAAAATAATTAGCCAGCCAACACGCTTTTTTACCAGCCTGAATAAATTAATATCCAGGTAAGGTTCATCCAATGCCTCAGTACCACCAATTTTTTGAATATCTTCCGTATATTCTTCATTAGCTATCCAAAGGATATCATCAACGGTAACAATTCCTAATAATACATTTTCATCATCCGTTACGGGCAATGCAACCCGGTTGTTCATTCTGAATATATTAATGGCTTCTTCCTGCGGGTCGGTTACTTTCAATGCAATCAGCCGCCCATCCATCAGGTCGCTGACCTTTGTTTCCGGCTTAACCAATAAAATTTCCCGTATCCTGATGTCATCCAGTAAAATACCGTTTTCATCAATCACATAAATTACATCAATGGTTTCGGAGTTTTTACCATAACGGCGAATATGCGAAAGCACACGGGTAACATCCCAGGTTTTCTTTACTGCTATATAATCAGGGGTCATTAAACGGCCTACGCTGTCTTCCTTATATCCCAATAAGGATAAAGCCTCTTTCCTTTCCTCCGGCGATAAGTGCAATATCAGCCTGCTTACCGTATCACCATGCATCTCACTAAACAGAGATGTACGGTCATCAGGAGGCAGCTCGTTAATCAATTCTGCTACCCTTTTTCCAGAAAGTTTTTTAATAATGCGCTCCTGTGTAGGGAAGTCCAGGATACGGAATACATTTACCGCCCGGTTTAGCGATATGGTTTCAATAAATTTAGGGCCATGTTCCGGAAGTTCATTTATCAGTTCTGCAACATCAGATATATTGAGACTATTTAGATATTTTTTGAGTTGTGGGATGCTATCCTCCTGTAGTAACAATTCTATTTGCTCAACTATCTCTTCCATAAATGCCCTCTTTTTACATATTTAAAAATCTGTTTACCGAAATAATGTTGGCAAAAGTCGTTTATTTTTTCAAATTATAGGGAAGTATTTTCTGTTATCTTTGCGCAAATTTTGAGTGATCAGTTAATTAGATTAAAATAAGTTGATTAAGTTTATACTTACCTATTAATCTAATTAACTACTCACCCAATCAACTTAATTAACTAATAAATGGGTTTACAATGTGGTATAGTAGGTTTGCCGAATGTAGGTAAATCAACTCTTTTTAATTGCTTATCAAACGCTAAGGCACAGGCGGCCAACTTTCCGTTTTGTACGATAGAACCTAATGTGGGTGTAATTACTGTTCCGGATGAACGGCTGACCAAGTTAACAGAGATCGTAAATCCGAAAAACGTGGTGCCCAATGTTATAGAAATAGTAGATATAGCAGGTTTGGTTAAAGGCGCCAGCAAAGGTGAAGGCTTGGGCAATCAGTTTTTAGCTAATATACGCGCTACCAATGCTATTATACATGTTTTAAGATGTTTTGATAATGATAATGTAATACATGTGGACGGCTCTGTTGACCCCATACGCGACAAGGAAATTATAGATACGGAACTACAGCTTAAGGATCTTGATTCGATAGAAAAAAAGATACAAAAGGTAGAAAAAGCTGCCAAAACCGGTGGCGATAAAGAAGCTAAAAAAGCTTTTGATGTATTAACGGTTTATAAAAACCATTTACTGTCGGGTAAATCTGCCCGTACTGCTCCTGTAGCCGAAGAAGACCAGGAATATATAGCTGATATCTGGCTGCTTACAGCAAAACCGGTAATGTATGTATGTAATGTTGACGAAGGCTCGGTAAATACAGGAAATGCTTATGTAGATAAAGTAAGAGCTGCTGTTAAAGAAGAGAACGCTGAAGTGCTGGTTATATCCGCGCAGATAGAATCGGAAATAGCACAGCTGGAAACCTATGAGGAGCGCCAAATGTTTCTGGATGACCTTGGCTTGGCAGAATCGGGTGTAAACAAACTGATTAAGGCTGCCTATAAACTACTCAACCTGGCTACTTACTTTACGGCCGGTGTACAGGAAGTACGCGCATGGACCATCACCAAAGGCTTTACCGCGCCACAGGCTGCAGGTGTAATACATACCGACTTTGAAAAAGGATTTATCCGTGCTGAAGTTATTAAATATGAGGACTTTGTAAAGTATAACGGCTCGGAAGCTACTATAAAAGAAAACGGTAAATTAAGTGTTGAAGGCAAAACCTATATTGTTCAGGACGGCGATATTATGCACTTCAGGTTCAATGTATAGTTTGTAAATACATGGTAGTGCCACTATTCCGTTTTTTGTTCTATTTTTAGAAGGTAAGAAGCGCCGAAGTGAACATTATTGAAAAAACGATGTTACCCACGGTGTGGTATATTTGTGGTACTGCTAACAAATGATCAAACACATTGCCATAAGCGATTTTCTGCTATTAAAGAACCAGGTTGCCCTGGCAGATGTACGAACACCTGCCGAATTTGAACAGGGCCATATCCCCGGTGCCTTTAACCTGCCTTTATTCAGCAATGAAGAACGCGTAAAGGTTGGCACCACCTATAAACAAGTTGGGCGCGAGGAAGCAATTTTATTAGGATTTGACCTCACCGGCTCTAAATGGTCGGGGTTCATTCAACAGGCATTGGAGGTTGCTCCTGATAAAAAAATTGGCGTTCATTGCTGGCGTGGCGGAATGCGCAGCGGTGCAATGGCATGGGCGCTTAATATGTATGGCTTTGAAGTTTACCTGATTGAAGGGGGCTATAAAAATTACCGCAGATGGGTGCTGCAGCAATTTGAAGCAGATTACCAGCTTTGGGTATTAGGCGGTATGACAGGTTCGGGTAAAACTAAACTACTGCATCAGTTTATGGCAATGGGTGAGCAGGTAATTGACCTGGAAGACCTTGCCCAACACCAGGGCTCTTCATACGGCACCATGAATAAAATGGTACAGCCAACACAGGAACAGTTTGAAAATAACTTGGCCAACCAATTAAGTAAACTGAACAGGCATCGTAAAATATGGGTGGAAGATGAAAGCCTGACGATAGGCAAACGGTCCATCCCCAACCCTTTCTGGCACCAAATGAGGGATGCCGTTTTAATTGATTTAAAAGTAAATGCAGCACAACGCGTAAAATCGCTGGTACAGGAATACGGAGAACTGGATAAAGATTTTTTGGTAGCCTGTACCGAACGAATCCGTAAACGGCTCGGACCCGAACAAACCAAACACGCTATAGCCGCCATCAGGGAAAACCGGATGGAAGATTTTATCAGGCTGGTATTGGTTTATTATGATAAAGCTTATCGTACCGGCTTATCCAGGCGTAACGCAGCGCAATTATTTTCGGTAGAAATCACCAGCGATGATATTATTAATAACGCCAATCAAATTTTAACCTTCACCTCTACTATCCCTGTAACTGAACAGGCATAGCTCAAACTAATGGATACAACAAGTATTAAACTCACTCAATATTCGCATGGCGCAGGTTGCGGC
>JAQBOY010000226.1 GCA_028287805.1 Mucilaginibacter sp. | reverse complement strand
TTATGAAACTTTTTAATAAGGTATACTTGAAAAAGATTGGTAAAATTTTAGTGGCCACATTTAACGGCTTTATTAATGATAACGGCTTAAAGTTAAGCGCTTCATTAGCTTATTATACGGTGTTTTCATTAGCCCCTTTACTTATTTTAGTAATATCTTTAGCGGGCCTTTTTTATGGGCAGGAGGCTGCAGCAAGCCATTTATATCCTCAAATTGCTCAATATGTAGGTAAACAAGCGGCATTGCAAATACAGGATATGCTTAAAAACTTACAGCTTTCGGGCAAAACCGGTATGGCGGTAATAATAGGGGTGGTTACTTTATTAATAGGCGCCAGCAGTATATTTATTGAGATACAGGATTCCTTAAATATTATTTGGCGTGTAAAAGCTAAACCTAAAAGAGGCTGGGTTAAACTGATTCAAAACAGATTTTTATCATTTTCACTTATTGTTAGTTTAGGGTTTTTACTGCTTGTTTCATTAGTGATAAATTTTTTAATGGCCGCATTAAGTACCAGGATTGAGCATTTTTTGCATTATATCACCAGTTTGTTGATAAAGTTGATCAATTTAGGGATTACCCTTGTTGTGATAGCTGTGTTATTCGGTATTATCTTTAAGGTTCTTCCGGATGTGAAAATAAAATGGAAAGATGTGCGTGCCGGCGCTATTTTCACAGCATTATTATTTATGTTGGGCCAATATGTTATTGGTTTATATATTCAATATACTGCGCAAAGTTCCGCTTACGGAGCCGCAGGATCAATCATTGTAATTCTGTTGTGGATATATTATACGTCGGCTATACTATATATCGGCGCTGAATTTACCCAGGTATATGCAGAAGCTATTGGAAGTCAGATTGAACCGGCTGAGTACGCCGTTCATGTACAGCAAACGGAAGTGGAAAAGGTTGTAGACAATTTGCCTCCGCAAAACCCAGAGATCAAAGGCCAGCTCAAAAATGACCAGGCGTAGCTTGAATCGTTAGTTTACGGTTACAATACCCCCTATAACTTCAATAGCAGAACCGAGCAATTAAGCTAATTAATTCTTCTTTTAATTAAAGAATATTAGTAAATTTACTAATATCCTCTATTCCTAAATTATGTTACCGCGGTTATTTTATAGTAAATGCCGGAGGGCTATATGGCTGTCCTGTTTATTATGTGGCTGTTTTATTTCTGCAAATGCCCAATATTTCAGTCTTGATAGTAACAGGAAGCGCATGGTAATACCTTTTCGCTTTATTAGAAATTTGGTCATCATAAAGCTTAATATTAACAATACAGGCCCGTTCAATTTTATATTGGATACTGGCGTTGGCCAAATGTTAATAACTGAACCCTCGCTGGTTGATTCCATTAATTTAGCCAGTAAACGTACCGTAATTATAACCGGTTTTGGTGAAGGAGAAGACCAGGAAGCCTATATAACTACCCCGTTAACAATAGGTATAAAAGGGATGAAAAGTCATTATGTTTCAGCGGCCATTCTAAAAAAAGACATTTTCGGCCTTTCCGCTTATGCTGGGATGCGTATACATGGTTTATTAGGGTATGAGTTTTTTAGTCGTTTGGTGGTTAAGATTAACTTTTCAGATAGTTTAATAACCGTTTACCGGCCGGGTAAAATCAAGGGATTTAAAAAAGGAAGTAAGATCCCGCTAACAATTGAAGGAAACAGAGCTTACATTCAAACAGTTATTACTTGTAATGATGGCACAAAAAAATTAAGCAAACTTATTATAGATATTGGCGCCGGGCATGCTGTTTCATTAGAAAATATAACCGATAAAAATATCTTTTCAAAAACGCTCATCAAAGGTAATTTAGGTGTAGGTTTAAAAGGACTTATAAGCGGGTATATAGGGCGAATTGAAGAGATTGATATTGGGAAATACAAACTTAATAATGTAGTCACGTCTTTTCCTGAGGACAACTTCACAAAATCATTAAATGTAGCACGTGATGGCAATTTGGGTATGGAAGTGCTTAAAAAGTTTATGGTAATTTTAGATTATACAGATAGTGTTATGTATTTAAAATCGTCTGCAGGGTATAACGCGCCATTTGAGCATGATATGAGCGGTCTTGAATATTATGCTACAGGAAATAATTTTAGTCACGTAATTATTGACAGGGTGGAGCCAGGCTCGGCAGGAGAAGAAGCAGGATTGCAAAAAGATGATGAAATTATGGCTATTAATTTTAGGCCGGTTGCGTCAATGAGCCTGGAGCAAATAGACGAAATTTTTCGATCAAGAAATAACCGTACTATATTACTGGATATTTATCATGATCAAAAATATACAATGGTTATCACTTTAAAACGCAGAATTTGATTATTTAAGCCGACTTATATTGTCAAAAAATGCCGTTTGCAAGTCTAAAAGTGATTTAACACTCATCTTTTCACCATAGGGATCAAAACATAAAAATTTTGATTTTGTATGTTTGCCTTTTTTCTCTTCTTCAAAAAAGTTAAAGGTTTCAAAAAAGTAGTGATTTATGGTCACATTTTTTTTTATATCGGTTTGCGTAGCATTAAGCCGAAATCCAAAAGTATCTATCCATTTATGTACTTTTGAGCGGAGCGAAGCGCGAATATTACTCATAAGACAAATTT
>JAQBOY010000026.1 GCA_028287805.1 Mucilaginibacter sp. | reverse complement strand
AGTTTATCCATGAGCTGTTGTTTCAGATAAACCCCTTTACTGCCTGTTTGCGGCAGGCGGTCAATCACATCCATAACCAGGTGAAACCTGTCCATTTCGTTCAATACGGTCATATCAAAAGAAGTGGTAATGGTACCTTCTTCCTTATAGCCACGCACATGCATATTAGCATTATTCGTGCGGTTATAGGTTAAGCGGTGTACCAGCCACGGGTATCCATGAAAAGCGAATACTACAGGCTTATTGGTTGTAAACAAGGCATCAAAATCCCGGTCGTTTAGTCCATGCGTATGTTCCGTGCTCTTTTCCAGCTTAAAAAGATCAACCACATTAATTACCCTTATTTTTAATTCGGGCAAATGCTCCCGTAATATCGAAACGGCGGCCAAAGTTTCTAAAGTCGGCACATCACCACTGCAGGCCATTACCACATCCGGTTCACATTCCTGGTCATTGCTGGCAAAGTTCCACATCCCGATGCCGCGGGTACAATGCTCCACGGCTTCTTCCATATTCAGCCATTGGGGTGCCGCGTGTTTCCCGGCAACAATAACGTTGACATAATGATAGCTGCGCAGGCAATGGTCCATGACAGATAACAGACAGTTAGCATCAGGTGGCAGGTATACCCGTACAATCGATGCCTTTTTATTGACTACATGATCAATAAAGCCGGGGTCCTGATGGGTAAATCCGTTATGGTCCTGCCGCCATACAGTAGAGGTTAGTAAAATATTCAAGGAAGCGATTTTCCGGCGCCAGGGTAATTCCATGCTTGCCTTCAGCCATTTGGCATGCTGGTTAAACATCGAATCGATGATATGGATAAAAGCTTCATAACAATTAAACAAGCCGTGCCTTCCGGTTAAGAGGTAGCCTTCCAGCCAGCCTTCACACTGGTGCTCACTGAGCATTTCCATGACGCTGCCTGATGCTGAAAGGAATTCATCACTTTTAATAATAGGCGCATTCCATTGCCGGTCTGTAGTTTCAAATATTATATCCAATCGGTTAGATACCGTTTCATCAGGACCAAAAACCCGGAAATTCCGCTGAGCCTGGTTTTCTTTGATCACGTCGCGCAGAAAACGCCCGCAAACATAGGTATCGCCCTCACCATCAGCACCGGGGGCCGTAACAGGAGTAGCATATTTCCGAAAATCGGGCATACGCAGATCGCGTAACAGCTGACCTCCGTTAGTATGAGGATTTGCACCCATGCGCCGCTCCCCTACCGGTGCCAATTCGGCCAGTTCGGGCATCAACTGTCCTTTTTCATCAAAAAGTTCTTCTGGTTTATAGCTTTTCATCCAGCTTTCCAATAGCTGCAAATGTTCAGGAGGCGTTGTGGCTGTAACAGCAAGCGGTATTTGGTGCGCTCTGAAATTACCTTCTATTTTATACCCATCAACCTCTTTAGGCCCTGTCCAACCTTTTGGCGATTTCAAAATAATCATGGGCCAGCGGGGGCGTTCAGCATTGTTACCATCAAGGGCATTTTTCCTGATTAACTTAATTTGCGCTATTACTTTATCCAATACACTGGCCATGGCCTGGTGCATAGCTTCAGGTTCATCGCCTTCTACCAAATAAGGTGTCCAGCCATACCCTTGAAACAATCGCTCCAATTCTTCATGAGTTATCCGCGCTAAAACCGTGGGATTAGATATTTTGTAACCGTTTAAATGCAGGATAGGCAGCACTACGCCATCTGTAAGAGGATTGAGAAATTTATTTGAATGCCAGGCAGTGGCTAAAGGGCCTGTTTCTGCTTCACCGTCTCCAACTACACAGGAGGCAATCAACTCTGGGTTATCAAGCACGGCTCCAAATGCATGGCTTAGAGAATAACCCAATTCACCACCCTCATGGATAGAGCCTGGAGTTTGCGGTGAAGCATGGCTGGAAATCCCACCGGGATACGAAAATTGTGTAAAAAGTTTACGCAGCCCTTCCTCATCCTGCGTAATGCTTGGATAAACTTCTGTATACGTGCCCTCAAGGTAGGTTCCCGCTACTACAGCCGGTCCGCCATGACCGGGACCGGATATATATATCATGTCCAAATCATACTTTTTAATCACACGGTTTAAATGAGTATATATAAAATTCTGGCCGGGTGTTGTGCCCCAGTGCCCCAGCAGCATGTTTTTGACATGCTCCAGCTTCAGCTGTTCATGCAGCAATGGGTTATCGCGCAAATAAAGCTGACCTACGGATAAATAGTTTGCCGCACGCCAGTAGGCATTCATCTTTTGTAGTAATTCAGGAGATAATATCCCCGTTTCTGCCTGGATGGTTTCTTGTTCCATTATATTCTTATTTAACAGTATGTTTCATAACCTGGCTGACTAACCTGGCCATCATTAATTCTTCATTAGTAGGAATAACATAGACGGTAACCGGGCTACTGTCTTTTGAAATGATAAGGTCATTTTTTTTATTTTTATTTTTATCCAGTTCAATACCTAAAAAATGCAAATCACTGCAAATATCCTCCCTTACCTCCGGTGCGTTCTCGCCTATGCCACCCGAGAACACGAGTGTATCCAACCCGCCTAATACAGCAGCATAAGCGCCTATAAATTTCTTCGTCTGATAACAAAACAATGCTACTGCTTCGGCGGCACGGGTATCAGTTTTTCGGATTTTTAAAAGTTCCCGAATGTTTGAACTGGTTTCAGAAATCCCCAATAACCCCGAATCATTGTTGATTAATTGATTAAACTTATGTGGGCTTAGTTTTTCGTGTTGTATTAAATAAGCCGCTACTCCAGGATCAAGATCGCCGGTACGGGTACTCATCGGAAGGCCTGACGTTGGCGTAAAACCCATGCTGGTGTCCACGCTTTTGCCATTTTTAACAGCAACAAGGCTGGCACCGTTACCTAAATGCGCAAGAATGACCTTACCCTTTGCTATTCTCCGATTGCTAAGATGTTCAAGTTCTTTCATCAGATAGGTATAAGAAAGACCGTGGAAGCCATAACGTTTAATGCCTATACATTGATATCTGCGTGGAATAGCAATTAACTGCGCTACGGCAGGCATAGTGGTATGAAAAGCGGTATCAAAGCAAGCAATTTGAGGTACTGACGGGTAGCTTTTACTTAATAATTCTATAAGTTTGATCTCATCCGGCAGATGTTCAGGATCATAGGCACTGATCTCCTTTAATTTATTTAACAATTCAGGTGTGATCATTTCAGGTTCACTATAATTCATACCATGAACAATCCGGTGCCCGATAGCAACCAATTCACCAAACCCTTCTTGTTTTTCGAGCCATTCTATCAGGAAGCTGACCGCCTGGTCATGATGAATAGAGGGAATGGCTATACTGTCTTTTAATAGTGTAGTAGTTATCATCATATTTTCCGAACCAATACCATCAAGCGTTCCTGAAAATAACTTATCAAGTTTGTTCCTTGCCTGGTATAAAGCGAATTTAATACTCGACGACCCGCTGTTAACGGTTAATATATGACCCTGAACTGTTTTCATGACATGAAGTAACAATGCTCAAATACCAGCAATTGCCGTTATTAAGCCTTTAATAAACTGTAGTGAAAGTAGTATTGGGTAGAAGATTGAATAATTTAATAACCTGATTGTTCAATTGCAATTGTGGATCATCAAGAACTACTGCTATTACAAGCGATTGAAACTAAAAATGTTTCAACGAAACAAACATAAAGTGCCTGCACAATGGTATGTAAGACACTTACCAGAAGTTGTCAAGGTCGAGCAACGCGTAGCCAATTGTTAGCTAATATTTAAAGCCTATAAAATGAATATCTTTTTGTTGTTTACCTGTGTTATCATTGAACTGTTTCAATAAAAAAAGGTAAGTTTTTCTATTTTTGTTATAGGTGATTCTTAACTTATTTACTTGTTCTTTCAAATCAATTAAGTGTTTATCATATGCGCGTTCAATTTTTTTTATTGATATAATACTAGAAATTGTTTTCAAAAGCTTGCTATTAAAAACTGGTATAAATTTATTAAAACTGACACCATAAGAGTTTACCACACGAGCGATGGTGTTCACAAAGGATGACGCTAATATTTATATCAAATACTTTCAAAGCAACATTCCAAAGTAACAGAATGCACCGAATAATTAAGCCTGCAAAGATTACCTATTATAACAATTATATCTTTCTTTACAATTGAATTATAGATAATATAAGAAGACGTTATTACTATTGTTGATTAATAAATAACGAGCATTATGGATCTTCAAATTAAAAATAAAACCGCGTTAGTTACCGGATCAACAGCGGGCATTGGCTTTGCAATTGCTAAATCATTAGCTAATGAAGGCGCTACAGTATACATTAATGGCAGAACAATTGAGCGCGTAAATAAGGCTGTAGATGAAATAAAAGCAGCAACCGGAAATGAAAATGTGAAAGGATTAGCAGCAGATTTTTCTGATAAAGTACAAATTAATAATTTATTAGATCAATTGCCTGAGATTGATATTTTGATTAATAACGTAGCTATTTTTGAACCAAAAGCTTTTGCATCCATTACTGATGAAAGCTGGCTCAAATTTTTTGAGATCAATGTATTAAGCAGTATCCGGTTGTCACGTGTATATTTTGATAAGATGATACAAAAAAATTGGGGCCGTATCATATTTATTTCAAGCGAATCAGCCATACAAATACCTGAGGAAATGATACACTATGGTATGACTAAAACTGCCCAGATTGCTATTGCACGAGGATTAGCTGAACTTACCAAAGGAACTGCTGTAACAGTTAATTCTGTTTTACCGGGGCCTACCTTTTCTGAAGGTGTTGGTGGTTTTATTGAGGCTTTGGCAAAGGAAAAGAATAAAACAACCGAAGAAATGGAAACTGAGTTCTTCAAAAGTATGCGCCCTACTTCACTCTTAAAACGTTTTATTGAGCCCGATGAAGTAGCTAACCTGGTAACATATCTCTCCAGTCCATTAGCATCTGCCACTAATGGTGCCGCTTTAAGAGCAGATGGCGGCGTAATTAAAAGTGCTTTCTAAACTTTCTTTTTATAATATAATAAAAGCATGTTTATTGTAAAACATGCTTTTATTAGGAAATTACCTTGGTGGTTTTCTACTGGTATCTTTTTTAGTTGTATCCATGTGGGTGGCTTTGGATGTATCAGTGGTTGTAGTTGTATGTGTACTTGTAGAATCAGTACTATCTACTTTTTTTTGTGAACTACATCCTGTTACAATTGAACCGATCATTGTTGAGATCAGCGCAATACTTAAAAAGTACTTTTTCATAGGTGTTTAATTAAATTATTATAAATACGATTAACTATTTTTATAACGCCATATTCTGTATGTTGTTTGTAACTATTTAATTATTAAATGATTTTACAATATTGTTTGCTCTTATTTGTGGCGTTGACTATAAACCCGGTAATAATTTAATTGTAATTATGGCTTATTATTTCTTAATAAATACTGATATTTAGCCGTTATGGTTGTATCAGAAAGTGTGTTAAAATGGGCATTGCGCTGCTACCCTCCCCTGCTTTTACAACGTATCTGGGTAATTCAATTTGAAAAAGGTTTTCGTGGTGTACAGGTAAAAATCGCTAAGAGCCTTCTGAACAAAAACTATAATAACTCTATTTTCGGAGGCACTATTTTCGCAGCTGCCGATCCGTTTTACCCGGTACTTTTTCACCAAATATTTATTCATAAAGGTTATAAAGTGATTGCCTGGTCAAAATCATCCGAAATACAATATATTAAGCCCGGCATCACTGATTTATATTTTAAAATCAATATAACAGAAGCGGAAGTTAATGAAGCGGAAGAAATATTAAATACTACGGGGAAGTATATTAAATATCATCCTATTGAAATTTATGATCAGCATGGAGAAGTATGTGTATCTGTTAAGAATGAGGTGTATATACGCAATTTAAATTATACAGAGCATGCGCACAATAATGAATGATTCAGCGTTTATAAAAAAGGGATATCAAATTTCAACAACAAAAAGCTTGCTGAACTTTGATGTCATTTATCAATATTTGAATGAAGATTCTTATTGGGCAAAAGGCATGCCTTTTGAAAAATTAAAAATGGCTATTGAAAATTCAATTTGCTTTGGCATCTATCATCAAAACCGGCAGGCTGGCTTTGCAAGGGTTGTAACCGACAAGGCTACATTTGCCTATATTTGCGATGTTTTTGTACTCCCTGACTTTAGGGGTCAAGGTTTATCAAAATGGCTGATACAGACAATTGTTGAATATCCTGAACTAAAAGGATTAAGACGATGGTCGCTTGCAACTGCCGATGCACATGGGTTGTACAGCCAGTTTGGATTTAAACCTATCAATCGTCCGGACAGATGGATGGAGATATTTAAACCTTACATAAAAGAAAACTAAGGGAGAAGGGAATTAATGAATATTAGAAAGCTGATCTTTGAAGGAGAAGGTGTATCCCTTGATTTTAAGAAAACCATTACCAGTTGCGAAAAGATAGCCAAAACAATGGTGTCATTCGCGAATAATAAAGGTGGCCGTTTGTTAATAGGTGTTGCTGATGACGGAACTATAAAGGGAGTAAAATCAGAAGATGAAGAGCGCTACATGATTACCAAAGCGGCACATATGTATGCTAAACCGGCGCTTGAACCCATATTTGAAGAGGTTTATTTTGATAATAAATTGGTATTAGTTGTTGATATACCTGAAAGCACGTTAAAACCGCATTATGCATTGGCTGAAGACGGAAAATGGTGGGTATATGTACGCGTAAAGGATAAAAGCGTATTGGCCAGCAAAATTGTTGTAGATGTACTCAAACGTTCTGCAGATAAAGACGGCATACTGATTGAATACTCTATAAAGGAAAAAACATTATTGGAATACCTGGAAAAAACGAGCCGTATTACGGTAAAAGAGTATTGTGATCTGATAAAAGTAAGCCGGAGACGGGCACAACGTATATTGGTTGACCTGGTACTTTCGGGGGTGATAAGGATACATACTACTGAAAAGGAAGAATATTACACAGCAGGGTAATGAATTAAGGGTCTTTGAGTGTGAAAGTGAAATAAAAGACGTTGTCATTCTGAGCATAGCGAAGAATCTTCTTCGATGATGTTACTTTGAGAAGATTCTTCGCTATGCTCAGAATGACAGTGAAGGTTAGATATTCAATGAAAGTATACTTCGCTTAACTCGTTATATTATATAAAAACCACTTCTAACTTTTACCAGTTTCGTCATTTCAATGAAAGCCTATCGCAAATATAAATCTCATTATAATGATAATCTTAAGCTGGCTATACCGGTTGTGATATCACAGCTGGGCCATACGCTGGTTCAAACATC
>JAQBOY010000024.1 GCA_028287805.1 Mucilaginibacter sp. | reverse complement strand
ATTTTTAGTAACTACCACATTACTGGCTGCTTCGGCTATAAAAGTTTATGCACAGGATACCGTTTCAACAGCCAATGTAGCATTTACATCAGCTACCGTAAGCGATACGGCTAAGCAGCAAGCCATTGCAAAAACCGAAACAAAAGCGGTAGTTAAGGTAGCCGAAAAACGGTCGTTATGGGCCATATTTATTGCCGGGCTTTTAGGTGGCTTTGCCGCCATATTAATGCCCTGTATTTTCCCCATGTTACCCATGACGGTGAGCTACTTTATTAAAAGCAGCCAAAAAACGAAAAATGGCATTAACAAAGCGCTTATCTATGGCTTATCCATCATTGTCATCTATGTAGTACTGGGCCTCATCGTGACCATATCTTTTGGCCCCGATGCCTTAAATAACCTATCTACCAACGGTATATTTAATTTCTTTTTCTTCCTGCTTTTGGTTGTGTTCGCCGCATCATTTTTGGGCGCTTTCGAAATTACGCTCCCAAGTTCGTGGGGCAATAAAATGGACCAGCAGTCTGATAAGGGTGGCATAACCGGCATATTCTTTATGGCTGCTACACTGGCGCTCGTATCTTTCAGTTGTACGGGGCCTATTGTTGGTTCGCTATTGGTACAGGCCGCAACTACAGGAGCTTTATTGGGGCCCGCTGTAGGTATGTTTGGCTTTTCGCTGGCATTGTCTGTTCCGTTTGTATTGTTTGCCATTTTCCCCGGCCTAATGCAATCGCTGCCAAAATCTGGTGGCTGGTTAAACAGTGTCAAAGTTGTTTTAGGATTTTTGGAACTGGCGCTGTCATTAAAATTCCTATCTAACGTTGATCTGGCTTACCACTGGAAACTGTTCGACCGCGAAGTGTTTTTAGTACTATGGATAGTAATCTTTGCGCTCATGGGCTTTTACCTGTTGGGCAAGCTCACATTTAGTCACGATAGCCCTTTAACTTACATACCGGTACCACGCTTGTTTTTGGCTATTATCATTTTATCGTTTACCACATATATTGTACCAGGCTTATGGGGGGCGCCGTTAAAATTTATATCGGCGTTGATACCGCCGCAATCCACCCAGGATTTTGACCTGTATACCGCAACCCTTAACGGCGGCGGCCAAGCCAATACCACTATTATCGGAGAGTCAAAACCGCATAAATATTCGGATCTGTTTGATAAGCCGGTACGTTTAAACCCTTACTTTGATTATGATGAAGGTATGGCTTATGCAACAAGTGTGCATAAACCTGTAATGATTGATTTTACAGGGCACGCATGCGTTAACTGCCGTAAAATGGAAGCCAACGTTTGGCCAGATAAGGATGTTTATCAGCGCATCAGCCAGCAATACGTTTTAATTCAGCTATATGTTGATGATAAAACAGATCTGGCCGCGAACGAACAAATCACAACGCCGCAGGGCAAGCACATTAAAACCATCGGCAATAAATGGAGTAACCTGGAGGCATCAAGTTTTCAGGCTAATTCACAGCCTTTTTATGTGCTATTGGATAATACAGGTAATTTACTGGTACCCGCCGGGGGCGCGGATTACGACCCGGTGAATTATCTTAAGTTTTTGGATAGTGGTTTAGCTGCTTATAAAAAAATTAGGTAAAATATAATAAAAATACAAACGGCAGGTAAGAAGGGCCGTGTGTCAGGGCCTGTAATCCTGCTTCATCAATTAATTAGGAGTAAAATACAAAAGGGGTACTTATCCTGCCCTTTTTTAAAACGTAACTAAACACAAAGAAAATGAGAAACATCTATCTGGCCGTAGCCGGAACCCTGGTATTTATCGGGAATGTGCTTGCGCAGGAAAAACCGCTACCGCTTGATCCGGCGGTACGCACGGGTAAATTGGCCAATGGCTTTACCTACTACATTCGTCATAACGAAGAACCCAAAAACCGGGTGGTATTTTACCTGGCCAACAAAGTAGGTTCGATATTGGAAACCGACGAGCAGCAAGGCCTTGCCCACTTTTTGGAACATATGAGCTTTAACGGCACCACACATTTCCCCAAAAATGAGCTGGTTAATTACCTGCAAAAGTCGGGAGTGCGCTTTGGTGCCGATCTGAATGCTTATACCAGCTTTGATGAAACCGTTTACCAGCTGCCATTACCTACCGATAAACCCGATATATTGCAAAACGGTGTCCAGATTATGCGCGACTGGGCACAGGAAGCAACCCTTGACCCGGTTGAAATTGACAAGGAACGTGGTGTGGTGTTAGAAGAGAAACGCCTGGGTAAAGGTGCGCAGGAACGTATGCGCCGCCAGTATTTCCCTATGCTGCTTAACCAATCGCGCTATGCCAGTCGTATACCTATCGGCACCGAAGAGATATTGAAAAGCTTTAAACCCGAAACCATCAGTGAGTATTACCATACCTGGTACCGTCCAGATCTGCAGGCATTGATCGTAGTTGGCGATATTGATGTGAACCAGATGGAGCAAACCGTTAAAGCCAAATTTGGTGATCTTAAAAATCCGCAGTCAGAAAAGGAACGCGTTAAATATACCATCCCGTTAACGGGCGAAAGTCATTTCCAGGCTGTTACCGATCCGGAAATGACTTCTATCGTAGCGCAGATTATCGTTAAACACAAGGGTAACGACTTATCAACCGCTTCGGATTATAAGGCTGCTATCACTACCCAGCTGTTTAATAGCATGCTTGGTGCACGTTACGCCGAACTGTTAAGGCTGGCCGAGCCGCCTTATATTCAGGGTGGGGCTTCTATCAGTGGCTTTTTAGGTGGATTGGATGACTTTACCGCGCACGCATTAGTTAAACCACAGGGCATGGAAAAAGGTTTGAAAGCCGTATGGCGTGAAACCGAAAGGGTTAAACGCTTTGGCTTTACCGCAACCGAATTGGCCCGTGCCAAGCAAAGCTATCTTAACCGTATGGAATCGTCGCTGAAAGAGAAAAACAAAACGAGTTCAGAAAGTTATGTAAAAGAATACCTGGCTTATTTTTTAAAAAAGGAAGCGGCGCCGGGCATTGATGCGGAATACGAGTTAGTAAAATCGGCGCTGCCGCAAATTGGGTTGGCCGAGCTGACTAAAATGGCCCATGATTATATCCGTAACGATAACCGTACGATTTTGCTGATGGCCCCTGAAAAGGAAAAAGCCGGATTGCCGGACGAAGTTACCGTTACCGGATGGCTGAAAGCCGTTGAGAGCGAGGACCTGAAACCGTATAACGACCAGGTAAGCGCTTTAGCTTTACTGACTAAACAACCAACTCCGGGTAAAATTGTTAAAGAAGTTAAAGATGAACATTTAGGCATCACCACGTTAACCCTGAGCAATGGTGTTAAAGTAGTACTGAAACCTACAGAGTTTAAAAACAACGAGATCATTTTTAACTCCTTCTCTGCCGGTGGTACCTCGTTATACACTGATGCCGATTACCAGAGCGCAGCCAACTCGGCTATCATTCCATCGTTTGGCGCGGGTAACTATAATACAACTGAGTTGAGCAAATATTTATCTGGCAAGCAATTAGCCATTCAGCCTTATATTAGCGAACGTAGCCAGGGCGTCAATGGAGGCGCAACACCCAAAGACCTGGAAATGGGAATGGAGTTGATGTATGCTTATTTAACCGAGCCCCGTACAGATGTAAATCAGTTTAAAAGCATCATACAGCGCTCAAAAGCGAGTTTGGCTAATCGTGGGAGCGATCCGGCTACGGTGTTTAAAGATTCGGTAAGTGCGTTTTTGGGTAGCTATAACATTCGCCGTACACCGCCAACACTGGCTAAATTAGACGAGATCAATTTAAACAGAGCATACCAGATATACAAAGAGCGTTTTGCCGATGCATCGGGAATGACTTTTACTTTTGTAGGTGCCATTGATATGGTAACCATTAAGCCATTGCTTGAAAAGTACATTGCATCGTTACCGGC
>JAQBOY010000022.1 GCA_028287805.1 Mucilaginibacter sp. | reverse complement strand
TAAGCGCTCCGCAAGGCGGAACGTTAGCGTTTACTTATGTAGGTTATACCGAAAAGAGTATAGCTATAACAGGCCAAAATGTTATCAATATAACTTTAGAAGCTAATACAACCGGCCTTGATGAGATTGTAGTTGTTGGTTACGGTACGCAACGTAAAAGCGTGGTTACCGGAGCTATCTCAACTGTTAGCGCTAAAGACCTTAAAGATCAACAAGTAACCCGTTTGGATGATGCCTTACAGGGCAGAACAGCTGGTGTTACAGTTGTACAAAGTTCAGGTGCGCCGGGATCAAGCCCTACAGTACGTATCCGGGGTACCACTTCAATAAATAACAGCGATCCATTATATGTAATTGATGGTTTGGTGGTATTAAATGGTGGTCTGGATAATATAAATCCCGATGCGATAGAATCTATTGAGGTATTGAAGGATGCGTCAGCGGCTATATATGGTTCACGTGCATCAAGCGGGGTAATTTTAGTAACCACTAAAAAAGGCAAAATAGGTAATACAACCATTAACTACAATGGTTATATTGGTTATCAGCAACCTGTAAAACACGTTGGTGTAACTAATGCTACCCAATATGCAACTTTAAGAAATATGTCACTGACAAATGACGGCGCAGCGGCCCCATTTGCTAATCCGGCATCTTTTGGAACAGGTACTGACTGGCAAAACCAGATTTTTGGTAATGCCCGTATCCAAAATAATAACCTGAGCATAAGCGGTGGTACTGATAAATCAACTTACTACGCTGGGTTTGGTTATCTTGATCAGGCAGGCATTATTGAACCGGGCCGTTCAGATTACAAACGCTACAATTTCACTTTTAACAGTGTGTCAAAAATTAAAAAATGGCTAACTATTGGTGAAAGCTTTAATTATACTTATACAAGAACATTAGGTGGTTTTAACACTAATAGCGAATTTGGTGGTCCGTTAAGTGACGCGTTAAATTTAGACCCTACTACACCTGTATTACAAACCAATGCTGCAATAGCTGCTACTTACCCTGCATTAGCTGTAAAAAATTCAGCAGGAATACCTTATGGTATATCCCCTTATGTGGCGCAGGAAATAGTTAACCCGGTAGCGTATTCACAAGTTATTGCGGGAAATTACAACTGGGCACATAACCTGTTAGGTAACGTTTATGCAGAAGTTGAAATTATACCTGGTTTAAAATTAAAAACTCAGTACAGCGCTAAGCAGGCATTTTTCGGAGGTGATGGCTTCACACCATTATATTATCTAAATGCAAGTACAAGTAATTCAAGCTTAACCAGTGCAAACCGTAGTAATAACCGTAATTTTACTTATACCTGGGATAATACAGCAACATATAACAAAACAATTGGCTTGCACAGTTTGAACGTTGTTGTTGGTACCAGTTCGTTTAGTGCAAGTGCTGTTAATTTAAGTACAACCTATACCGGCTTGCCTTATACTAATTTTAGTCAGTTATCATTTAATCCATCCTTATCTGCCGCAAACCGTATAGGTTCTTCATCTGAAGATCAGCCTTATACGGTAGCTTCTATATTTGGTCGTGTTACTTATGATTACGACCAGAAATACTTATTTTCAGGTATTATTCGTCGGGATGGTTCATCCAGATTTGGTAGCAATAATGTTTATGGTGTTTTCCCTGGTGGGGAGTTAGGCTGGGTTGCCACACGTGAAAAGTGGTTTCCAAAGGATAGCTTTGTTGACTTCCTGAAATTCCGCGGATCTTACGGCATAATAGGTAATGAGCAGTCATTAGGTCCATTCAAATACACATCTGTTGTAACAACAGGCTCCAACTATATCATAGGCCCGGATGGGCTTGCAGTAGGTGCGGCGCCAGGCCAACCAGCTAACCCTAATTTAAAATGGGAAGAATTGCATACCACTGATATCGGTTTTGATGCGATCATTTTGCACAACTTCAATGTAACTTTTGACGTGTATCGGAAATTTACTAAGGGTATGTTGGAAACTCAACCTATTCCTGCATATACCGGTTTCCCTAACTCACCTGTCGCTAACGTTGGTAATATGTTAAACAAAGGTGTGGAATTGGAATTGGGCTATACCGGAAAATCGGGTGATTTTAATTATCATGTAAATGGGAACATCGCTTATAACTTTAACCAGGTTACTTCATTAGGTACAATTCCATATATTGACGGTGGATCGTTCCAGAGTAGTTCCTACAACCTTAACCGTACTCAGGTTGGTCAATCTGTAAATGCATTTTATGGATTCAAAGAGGTAGGTATTTTCCAATCAGCAGCTCAAATAGCTTCGCTTCCTCACTTAGCCGGTGCTAAACCTGGCGACTTTATATGGCAGGACACCGATGGGAATGGAAAGATTGATCAGGCTGATCGTCAGCCGTTAGGAAGCGCACTTCCTAAATATACTTACGGAATGACCTTTAACGCAAGTTACAAAGGTTTTGATGTAACCATATTTGGCCAGGGTCAATGGGGTAATAAAGTATTTGAAGCATATCGTCGTTTAGATATTCCAAGTGCTAACTACCCTATTGAAGCGTTAAATGCATGGACTCCAACTAATACCAATACCAATTATCCAAGATTAACGGATGCTGATCCGAATAACAACTTTAAATACCCATCTAACTTTTATTTACACAATGGTGGTTTTTTCCGTATCAGAACAGCGCAAATTGGCTACAATATCAAAAAAAGCTGGTTGCAAAAAGCTGACATCCAAAACTTAAGAATATACGTAAGTAGTAACAACCTGGCTACAATCTCTGGCTATAATGGTTATGATCCGGAAGTTGCAGGCCCTCCGCCACCTGCTGGTACCACCCCTGTTATTGGTGTTGATCGCGGTGTTTATCCGTTAGCACGCACATTTATGGTAGGACTAAATATAACCTTGTAATATAAAATATTATTAAAAACAATTTTATGAAAAGAAATTTAAAATACGGGTGTATTATTATTGCCGGAGTGGGCATAATGCTATCCTGTAAGAAATCATACCTGGAGCTTAAGCCCGCAGGACAAACACTCGAAACCAATTATTATTCCACACCTGCCGAAGCTTATGCAGGCCTGGTAGCCGCTTATTCTGCTTTGAATACAGAAACAGGGGGTATTGATAACACCTATTCTAATCCTTTAGGTCCATTAAATGCCGCTTCAGACGATTGCGTAGCTGGCGGCGGTAGCTCAACAGATATGTCGACCTGGCAGGATATGAATGATTACAGTTTGCTTACACCTGCAACAGGTCCTCAAGGTGAGTTCTGGGGAATTAATTTCCTGGGGGTAGGCCGTAGTAATCTGATTTTATCCAAATTAAATGGTGTACCGGGATTAGCTGCCAGCGACTTAAAAAGATATACGGCTGAGGCTAAATTTTTAAGGGCACATTATTATTTTGACTTAGTAAGGTTATTCAAAAATATACCTTTTTACATAACCCCATTAACTACAGATCAATTATATACAACAAAGCAAGTTCCTCCTGCAACTGTTTATGCACAAATTGAGGCAGATTTAAACGCTGCTATACCTGATTTGCCAGTTACTATTGCAGCAGCAGAAAATGGTCGTGCCAGCCAGGGCGCTGCTAAAGCACTGTTGGGTAAAGTATACCTTTATGAGCAAAAATGGGCACAATCAGCTACTGTACTTGCCGATGTAAACGGAACCCCCGGTGGCACCAGTACTTATGGTTATAAGTTGCAAGCTAATTTTGGTGCTATTTTCGACCCGGCTAATAAGTTTAATTCTGAATCAATATTTGAAATTCAGCATACCGGCGCTCAAAACTATAGCTGGGGAGGCTGGGGCACCTTTAAATCAAATGTTTATTCGCAAATGATTGGTGCACGGAATTATACCGGTCCATTGTACTATGCAGGTTGGGGTTTTAACCCAATTACACCTCAACTGGTAGCCGCTATGAAAGGTGATCCGCGCTATAGCTATACTATCATTAATGTTGACAGCTTAACCAAAGCTACCAATACTTCTTACCAGGCAAGCTATCAAAACACAGGTTACTTTATCCAGAAATGGGCTCCGCTATTGAAATATAAATCATCAACCGGAACAGCTGAACTAAACTGGCCTAATGATTACATTGAGATCAGGTTAGCTGATACCTATTTAATGGAGGCCGAAGCATTAATGCAGGCAGGATCAAATACCGGCCGTGCACAACAACTGCTTGACGCGGTTAGGGCAAGGGTTCGTTTACCATCAGCACCGGTTTCATTGGTTAATATATACAATGAGCGTCGCCTCGAATTAGCTACTGAAGGCCATCGTTGGTTTGACTTGGTAAGATGGGGCCAGGCAGGTACCGTACTTGCATCTAAAAACTTTAAAGCCGGTAAAAATGAAATATTACCTATTCCATTAGCCGAGCTTTCTAATACGGTTTTAGTGCAAAATTCGGGTTATTAATAAATTGGTTTGAGCAGCCGGCTAAATACCGGCTGCTTTTTTTTAAGTCTAATTCCGTATGAATGAAACTTTACTTTATAACAATTGTTTTTACTTTGATCAGTATAGTTTTAGGGTCATGTTCAAAAAAGCAGGATCAGGCATATGTTCCTGTTTTGGAAGCACCTGTTGATAAAAACTGGAGTTTTGAAACAGCGCCTTCATGGTTTGATGAATTTAATTATACCGGAACACCTGATACCAGTAAATGGACATACGACCTTGGCGGCAGTGGCTGGGGAAACAATGAACTGGAATATTATACCAATTCATTAAACAATGCAAGTGCAGGCAATGGCGTATTAACGATAACCGCGCGTA